>USMA01000010.1 GCA_900555765.1 uncultured Collinsella sp. | reverse complement strand
GCGTGGAAGTTGATGAGGGTGTAGTCACCAGCGGTGAGGTCGTTGATCTCGTAGGCGAGCTTGCGCTTGCCCCACTCGTCAACGGAGTCGACCTTGCCAGCGCCCTCAGCGATCGTGGTATCGATACGCTTCATAACAGCGAGACGAGTCTCGGGGTCGAGCGACGGGTCAACAAAGAACAGCAGTTCATAAGCCTTCATATTGTCACCTCCTCTGGGCAAATGTGGCTTCAGGTCGTGAAGGTGCGCCTGAAGCAGGAAAAGACTTGGTAATAATATCTTTCAACCTCCCAGGCCGCAAGAATATGCAGCTACAACCTCATGACCTCCACATATGCCCATGCTCGCACCACGTTTCATGCGCATTCCAACCAAATGCCGACCAAGAGCTTGACGGATTTGTGGACAAGATACGGTGCCGCGGGGACAAGCTGAGCCAAGCCGCAGGTCAACGGGCACAAGGCTGTGGTCGCAAAATGCATACCAGTGGTCCACAGCAGCACCCATAGATTTTTTAATTCATTGCCAAGTCGCTTATGAATACCCCTTTCGAACAATTGAGTTAATCAACCACGCTGGTCGGAAGCCGTTTTTTGGCACCTCAAACCCCACTGCAACGACAAGCGCGGCCAAGCGTTTTAAAAAATGCCAACTTTTCTGTTTGCACTTTGCGATTCCTCGTGTATACTGACTGTCGCATTTAACGGAGAGTTGTCCGAGTGGCCGAAGGAGCACGATTGGAAATCGTGTAGGCGTCAAAAGCGTCTCCAGGGTTCAAATCCCTGACTCTCCGCCAGTTAATTCCAAAGCAGGCCTTCGAGCCTGCTTTGTTTTTACCCCACGCGGAGGGGTGGCAGAGTGGTTGAATGCGGCGGTCTCGAAAACCGTTTGGCCTGTATAAGGTCACGAGGGTTCGAATCCCTCCTCCTCCGCCATTTAGATTGAGAAAGCTCCCAAGAATGGGAGCTTTTTTATTATCGAAATATATCTCGATCCCGCGCTTCCCCAAACGTGTACGTCAGCCTCCAAAAACGACATTTTTCGACATCTTTGGAGGCTGACGTACACGTTTGGATTGAGCTCACGGGAGTGGCACTATTCGGAAGGTGTCTCCTCGTCTCGCACGCCTTTCCAGTTGCGGATATGTGCCTTGCGTAGTTCGTTTTGTTTTCTCTGGTACCCGGTGTCGGTACAGCGAGGCATGCCGAGTGCTTCGCGAATGTTGTTCATGGCGCGGTGAAAGGCGAGCTGACTACTGAACTGAGCCGAAGTGAGCGTAACGATTCGATATCCCATATGGGAAAGAACGGCCTCTCGCTCCGCATCTGCTCCCTTGCGCTCGAGCTCATCGTGAAAACCGCCCTTATATTCGATACCGAGCTCCCTGCGCTTATAGGTCACGAGCGCATCGATTTTGATTGTTCGAGCTTTGGCGCAATGCCAGAGACGTTGAGGGGTCTCGAGCGGTTTGTTGAGTTCGATACCTCGGATGCCAACGCCGCCTTCGCTTGTTGGGAGCGAGAGGGCGATTGCCGAAGCGGTCTCCATAGGCGAGGCCGAGTGATCGTAGATGTGCCTGAGCGCGAGCCGTGCACGTGTGGCACCGGGTTTGCCGGGGTGCCGATCGAGCAGTTCGGTTATTTCATCCTTGGAGGTGGTGGCTGGTTGCTCGGTATAAGGGTCGGCGGGATTGAGCCTCATGCGATAATCGCCGCAAACTTCATAGCCATATTCGAGATATTCGATCCTATCCATCCACTCGGCAGCAAGCACGAAGGTGAAGGCTTCGTCGGTGATGAAGATTCCGGGCGTCAACTCGTTAATATGCTCGTAGGGAAGTTTTTGTCCAAGAATGTGGCAAACGACGCCTTTGGTACGAATTCGCTCAAATTCGAATACAACCGCGATATCGATAGTCTTAAGCATATCGGACGGAATGCCGCAGTCGGTAAGGGCCTGTCGTATGCGCGCAACACGTTGCTGGGTGGAGATGCCTTGTGCGCCTATCTGGTAGTCGTGCCGCGCAAGAGACTGAACCAAATTCTGGGGTGCATGATGGACAAGCCATGCGGTTTTATGCGAAATGAGAACAGGGGTATCCATTGAGGGCCTCTCGCTCTGAGCCGGTATCCAACTCTTATGTCCGTTGAAGTGGGGAAATATACCGGATGTGAGTAAATCAACTCACTCATGCTGTGAGCTCAATCCAAACATGTACGTCAGCCTTCAAAGATGTCGGAAAATGTCGTTTTTTTGGGGGGGGTGACGTACATGTTCTGGACCCCTGGCATTCCAGCAACGCCACGCCCCCACCCGGTCCCGACCGTTTACCGAGCAATAGGGTCGCCACGCGCGCCAACCATGTACTATGTACGGGCATTGTCTAAACCCACAATCCAAAGGACCCCATCTTGCCCGTCGTCGCCGCTATGACCATTACCTCACATGCCTCGGATGCCATGGTCGCTATTCCGTTTTGGCTCGAGATGTTCGCCGTTGTCGCCGCATCAATCTCGGGTGTACTGGTTGCGCGCGAGCACAAGCTCGACCTGGTGGGCGCGGTCGCGCTCGCGGTGGTCTGCGGTCTAGGCGGCGGTCTCTTGCGCGACATGACGCTGCAGGTGGGCAACGTCTACATCCTCAACCAGCCGATGGCGCTCCCGCTTTCCATTGCCACGGCAGCCATCATTTACATTTTCCCGGCAATCGTCGACAAACCCGAAAAACTCATTCCCCTGCTCGACATCATCTCGGTCGGCATCTACGCCGCCACTGGAGCAGACAAGGCGCTGGTCTACGGCTTTGCGCCGGCAGTGTGCATCATGATGGGCTTTTTCACCGCGGTGGGTGGCGGCATGTTGCGCGACGGCTTTATGGGCGTGGTTCCGGGCATTTTCCAACGTACTAACTTTTATGCCATCGCCGCCATCGCCGGATCAACAAGCTATGTGTGTCTCGTTATGAGCGGCATCATGAGCAATGTCGCCGCGCTGGTCGTATGCGTTGTCGTGACCATGGGTCTGCGCTGGCTCTCGCTGCGCTTTGACATCAAAAGCCCCACCGAAGAAGATATCGCACGCTTCTTGCACCGTAAAAAGTAGACAGCACGGCACGACCCTTCGAAATGCAACCGAGAGGTTCTTTTAGAGCGCCCCCGCGTTGGGTACCCTGTTAGGTATATGCCGAACACCTAACAAAAGGATCAACCATGGCTTTCAATCAAACCGCGACGGCGCCGTCACACAAGATGCGTCGCTGCCTGCTTATGGCATTTGCGCTCATCGCGCTCGCGCTCACCGCACTTCCCACGGCGTCGTTCGCCGGCACGGACACCGCAGGAAACGTACTTGCGACCGACAATGACGTCGATCCGTCTGGCGTCGAGGGTGACCTGTACTGGGTCGGCCAGGCCCTCAACTTAGACGATGCGTCCATTGACCGCGATATCATCGCCGCGGGCGATACCCTCTCTATCCGCGACTGCACGGTGGGCGGCGCCGTCCGCTTGGCGGCACGCACTATCGATATCGCCAAGACCACGGTTGATGGCAGCGTCACGGTCGTCGGTCAGCACGTTGTGCTCAATTCCGTCAGCACCGCCAACTGTTTTTACGCGATAGGCGAGACGGTTGCCCTGCGCGGCTCTACCAAGTCGGCAGCGCTTGCGGGCGACACGGTGACCATCGATGGCACCGTCGAGGGCGATGTCGAGGTTTGGGCCGACAAGCTCATCCTGGGCAAGAACGCCCACATCACCGGCACCGTGAACGCGCACGTCTCCGAGGACCCCGAGCGTGCCGCGGGAGCCGAGGTCGGTGCGCTCAAGATCGACCGCACCGAGAACGAGGATACTTCCACCGCTAACGATGTCATCGGCGGTATCGTCGCCGCGGCACTCTCGACCTGCTTTGTCGCTCTGCTTCTCGAGCTCGTCTTCCCGCGTGCGACTGCCAGCGCCGCCGGCATGCTCCACCAGCACCCCACGCCCCTGTGGGTGAGCGGTCTTCTGGGTACGATTGCTATCGTCCCCGCCGTCCTACTGCTGATTATCTCTATCGCCGGTCTGTCGCTTGCCGGAGCCCTCTTGTGCGGCGTTATCGGCATCGCGTTGGTGTCGAGTGCCTTTGCGGGGTGTGCGATCGTCCGCATGGTCGGACACAACCAGAACCGCTACGCCATGGCAGCCGTGGGTGGCATCGCCGCGGGCACGCTTACGGCAATCCCCCTCGTAGGCGATTTCATCAGCGGTGTGGCTTTTGTCTTTATGCTCGGCTACATCATCCAAATCATCTGGCGCAACGCCCACCTCAAGCCGCAGCAGCCGGCTAACGCGCCAGAACTCCCCACCGCTTAGCCGCCAACCACCACAAAGAGGACAGGCACCTTTGTGGTGGTGCAGACCAACTCAATCCCTGTGCACCAAAAAGGGCGCCGACCATCGCGGTCGGCGCCCTTTCTTGTTAGTCGCTATAAAGCCCAGCGTTTATTTGTTGACCTGACCGGCGCGGACAGCGGCCTTCTTGCGGTCGGTGGCGTTGAGCAGACGCTTGCGCAGGCGGATGTTCTTGGGAGTGATCTCGACCAGCTCGTCGTCGGCGATGTACTCCAGCGCCTCCTCCAGCGAGAAGGTGCGGGGCGGCACCAGCTGGACGGAGATATCGGAGGTCGAGGAACGCTGGTTGCCCAGGTTCTTGGTACGGGCGATGTTGACGACCATGTCGCCGGCCTTGCTGCGCTCGCCCACGATCATGCCCTCGTAGCACTCGGTGCCCGGCTCAACAAACAGCTGGCCGCGCTCCTGCAGCGTACCCAGAGCATAGGCAACGGCCTTCTCGGTGGTCATGGAGATCATGGCGCCGTTCTGACGGTTACCGATCTCGCCGGCGTAAGGACCATACTCCAGGAAGGTGTGGTAGAACACGCCCTCGCCGTGGGTGACGTTCATGATGCGGTTCTTAAGACCCATGATGCCGCGCGTCGGGATTTTGAACTCGAGGTGCGTCACGATGCCCGAGGTGTCCATGCTCGTCATGATGCCGCCGGAGGTGCCAAAGACCTCAACGACCTTGCCCGAGTACTCGTCCGGGCACTCGACGACAGCCTGCTCGACGGGCTCCATCTTGTTGCCGTTCTCGTCCTTCTTAAACAGAACGCGGGGACGACCGACCTGGAATTCAAAGCCCTCACGGCGCATGGACTCCATCAGGACGGACAGGTGCAGGATGCCGCGGCCCGAGCCCTCGCCGCCGCTCTTGTCCTCGAGCTCCTCGATCTTCTTTGCCACGTTGTTCTCGGCCTCGTTGAACAGGCGCTCCTTGAGCTGACGGGCACCCACGATGTCGCCGTCACGGCCGACGAGCGGGGAGGTCGAAGCCTCAAAGACGATGGACAGGGTCGGCGGGTCGATCTCGATGGGCTCGAGCTCGACGGGGCTCTCGGGATCGGTGTAGACATCGCCGATATCGGTGCGGTCGATACCCACGACAGCGGCGATGTCGCCGGCGCCGACTTCCTGGCACTCGGTGCGACCCAGGTAGTCGAAGGTGAAGAGCTGCTTGACGGTAGCGGTGGCGCTGGAGCCGTCGTTCTTGACAACCAGGATCTGGTCGCCCTGGTGGATGGTGCCGGAGTACACACGGCCGATGCCGATACGGCCAACGAAGTTGGAGTGGTCGATGGTCACGCACTGCATGGCCAGCGGGGCGTTCTCGTCAACCTCGGGCGCGGGCATGTCGTCGATGATCATATCGAGCAGCGGGTACATGTCCATATTGCCGTCGTTGGGGTCAAGGCGGGCAAAGCCGTTCATGGCGCTGGCGTAGACCACGTGCTCCATGGCGAACTCAAGCTGGTCATCGGTGGCACCCAGGTCGGCCATGAGGTCCAGGCAGTCGTTGTAGGCCTTCTCGGGGTTGGCGCCCGGACGGTCGATCTTGTTGATTACGATCATGATCTTAAGGCCGGTGTCGATAGCGTGACGCAGCACGAAGCGGGTCTGGGGCATGGGGCCCTCAAAGGCGTCGACCAGCAGCAGGGCGCCGTCGGCCATACGCAGCACGCGCTCGACCTCGCCGCCGAAGTCGGCGTGGCCCGGGGTGTCGATGACGTTGATCTTGACGTCCTTGTACTCGATAGAGATGTTCTTGGCGAGAATCGTAATGCCGCGCTCGCGCTCCTGGTCGTTGGAATCCAGGACGCGGTCCTCGACCTGCTGGTTGGCACGGAAGGCGTCCGTGGCACGCAGGAGCTTGTCTACCATCGTCGTCTTGCCGTGGTCGACGTGGGCGATGATGGCGATGTTCCTCAGATTGTCTACGCGCATGTAGTTCCCCTATCTTCTATCCATATACAAACGGCACGCGTATGCGGCCCGCCCAGCGATGTAACGCTCAGCGGGAATATTGAGCCTTTTACCGAAAACTCGTTTATTTTAGCGATTTTAGATGAGAGGGGTTTCCTCACCTGCAGGTTCAGGGTCGCTCCACATAAAACCATCGCCGGCGCCCATGCCCTCATACAGCACATATGCCGAAAAACCACTCTCGAGCGTCGTCTCGAAGAAGCTCACGAGCAGGGCGTCATGGTAGCCGCCATCGATCTCGACACAACCGGTGTAGCCGATGGCGTAACGGGCGATGCGGCCCAGGCCCTCGTCCTTAAGGCCCATCTTGTGCTCGGAGATAAAGTTGGTGGCCGCCTCCAGGCACGCCTCTTCGCCGTCCTCGTCGAGCGCTGCCAGATATCGGTTGGAAGCAGCGTCCTCGATCGCCACAACTACGCCCGGATTCTCGCCGGCGGCAAGGTCGTCCAAGAACGCACCAATCAGGTCACACACCATGGCGTCGAGCTCGGCGGAGACGTTACCGGCGTCCTGCATATCCTGTGCCATCTTTAGACCTTCCCATCGAGTCTGGCGTCATTACAGTTCTTGTGCCTCGGCAGCGATCTTAGTGGCAGCGTCGCGGGTGCGCATCATGTCCGCCGCGCGCTTGTCGAGCACCTTGATCTGACTGGTCAGCATGACTGCATCGACCACGCCCCAGATCACGAGGCCCGTAGAGATCGAAAACCCAAGCGCACCAACTGTACCACGAAGGCGCGAGCAGATTGCCGCGACAAGGGCGGAGACGACAACCATCTTGATAAACGAGCCGCGGCGTTCGCGAAGCGTGCGGGCCTGCGTCACATAGGCAATGCGAGCCGCCTCAGAAGCCTCCGAGCGCATCTGGGCCTCGCGCGCAATGGCCGCTGCCTCAGCCGACATACCGCCGGCCATCAGCGAACGCTCCACATCCTGGCCGCCCCGCATTTAGAAGTCATCGGGGGAGAGCGTATGGACGAACTCGTCGAACTTCTCGAACTCCTGCTCGTCGTCAACTTCCTCGGCATGGGCAGAAACGGTGCCCAGGCGATTCATGATGTCGTCCTCCACAAACATGGGGGCATTGCTGCGCACGGCAAGGGCAATGGCATCACTGGGGCGGGCGTCGATCTTGCGCTCGTCACCATCGGCCAGCACGACAATCGTCGCGTAGAACACCGGCGGCTCGGCGCGAACGATCTCGATGCGCTCGAGCTTGGCGCCCAGGGCGCTAACAGTATCGAGCAGCAGGTCATGGGTAATCGGGCGCTCGGCGCGGCCGCTATCGATGCCGCGGCTAATGGCAGCAGCTTCAAACGAACCAGTCTGAATGGAAAGGGAACGCAGTGGCGCGGGCGAGTCCGATTTGCTGCAGCGCTCGCGAAGCACGATAAGCGATGGCACGGGACCGGCGGCCATGACGATAGTCTCTATGTCGACACGAACCATGGAACACCTCCGGTACGTAGCGGTTAACACACGGCAGCCCGCCGCATTGAATAGCTATACTACCCAATCTTTCGCACAGCACACAAAACCAAAATGAGATTTATCGCAGACAAGAAAAAAGCCCCGAGGCAACGCCCCAGGGCTCTTCACGGTTTTGATGGTGGACCTGACAAGATTCGAACTTGTGACCTCCCGGTTATCAGCCGGACGCTCTAACCAACTGAGCTACAGGTCCATCGCGCAAGGGATATATTAGACGAGTCGTTACGCGCACGTCAACAACTTTTTTGAAAATCTTTGGGAGGGATGGTCGCTGGGCTGGCGAGATGGTTTTGGTTTGCTGCTCGGACAGTCCTGCGCAAGACGAAGGCCACATTAAGTGGCCTTCTTTGCGTGCGGAACTCGCGACAAACCAAAACCATCTCGCCAGCCCAGCGACCATGGGGTCCCAAGGTTTTCAAAAAAGCGGTCGACGCGCAGTGCGCCGACCGCCGATATATGGGGTCTGATAATTTTTTACCAGCTAGGGCCTCTTACTCGTCTAGGAGATCTTCTGGCATGTCGTTGCCGTCGCCTAGATCGACAGGGGTTTCTTCGGGGGCAGAGCCGTTTTCCGTGACTTCACCTTCGGGCTTCTCTTTGGCGGCTGTCATGCGGGCCACGGCGCAGATGCGGTCGTTGTCGTCGACGGTCATCATCTTGACGCCCTGGGTGGCGCGGCCAGTCTGGCTGATCTCGTCGGTCTTGACGCGAATGACCGTCGCGCCCTCCGTCACGATGAATAGCTCGTGCTGCGGGCCCACCGTCTTCATGGCCGCGAGGTTACCCTTACGCTCGGTCATTTGGATGGTGTAGACGCCCTGGCCGCCGCGATTCTGCTCCGGGTAGTCCGCAACCGGCGTGCGCTTGCCGTAGCCGCGCTCGGTGATGACGAACAGATCGCCGTTGCCGTTAGTGACTTCCATGCCCAGAACGCTCACGCCGTCCTTCATACCGATACCGCGAACGCCGCTGGTATCGCGGCCGGTGGCGCGCACCTGCTCCTCGGAGAACATGATCGCCTTGCCCGCGGTGGTAGCCAGGATGATCTTGTCACCCTCGCGCACGCGGCGCACGTTCAGCAGCGCGTCGTCGTCACGCAGGTTGATAGCGATCAGGCCGTCGCGACGGCTGCGGTCATATGCGCTCATCACGGTCTTCTTGACCATGCCACTCTTGGTGGCAAACATCAGGTACTCGTCGGCCGGGAACTCGCGGCAGCTGATGACGCTCGCGATCTTCTCGCCCTCCTCGAAGGGCAGAAGGTTGACGATCGCGGTACCGCGCGCCTGGCGCGTACCCACCGGCAGCTCGTGCACCTTCAGGCGATAGACCTTGCCCTTGCTCGAGAAGAACAGCACGTACTCGTGCGTGGACGCGATGAACATCTCGTCGATAACGTCGTCCTCTTTGAGGTTGACGCCCGACACGCCCTTGCCACCGCGCTTCTGGGCACGGTAGGCGGCCACCGGAATGCGCTTGACATAGCCGGTGTGGGTGATGGTCACGACCATGTCCTCGTCGGCGATGAGGTCCTCGACATCCAGGTCCTTCTCAACCTGGCTGATCTCGGTGCGGCGCTTGTCGCCAAACTTCTTGGAGATCTCGCGCATCTCCTCCTTGATGACGCCCAGGATCTTCTCCTCATGCGCCAGCAGGTCCTCGTAGTAGGCGATGGCGCGGCGCAGGCCGTCCAACTCTTCCTGAATCTTGTCGCGCTCCAGGCCGGTCAGGCGGCGCAACTTCATCTCGAGGATGGCCGTGGTCTGCTCGGGCGTAAAGCCAAAGCGCTCGATCAAGCGACTGCTGGCCTCGGAGTCGGTCTGCGAGGAGCGGATGATGCTAATGACCTCGTCGATATGGTCGAGAGCCATCAAGTAGCCCTCAAGGATATGCGCGCGGGCCTGGGCCTTCTTAAGGTCGAAGCGGGTGCGGCGGGTGACTACGTCGACCTGGTGGTCTATGTAGTGTTGCAGCATCTCGCGCAGGCTCAGGCATTTGGGAACGCCGTTGACGAGTGCCAGGTTGTTGGCGCCAAAGGTCGTCTGCAGCGAGGTGTACTTATACAGATTGTTGAGCACGACCTGCGGAATGATGCCCTTCTTGAGCTCGATGACCAGACGGATGCCCTTCTGGTTGGACTCGTCACGCATATCAGAGATGCCCTCGATACGCTTGTCGTTGACGAGCTGGGCGATCTTCTCCTGCAGAGTGCCCTTGTTGACCATGTAGGGAATCTCGGTAAAGACCAGGCGGCTGCGGCCGGTCTTGGTGGACTCCACATGTGCCTTGGCACGCACAGTAATGGAGCCGCGGCCGGTCTCGTAGCTCTGCTTAATGCCGGCGCTGCCCATGATGATGGCGCCAGTGGGGAAGTCCGGACCGGGCATGATCTGCATGAGCTCGTCGACGGTGGCGTCGGGGTTGTCGATCAGGTAGCAGGTGGCCTCGATCGCCTCGGTGAGGTTATGTGGAGCGATATTGGTGGCCATGCCGACGGCGATGCCCTGACTGCCGTTGACCAGCAGGTTGGGGAAGCGCGCAGGCAGCGCCACGGGCTCGGCGAGCGATTCGTCGTAGTTGGGCTGCCAGTCGACGGTATCCTTCTGCAAGTCACGCAGCAGTTCCATGGCGGGCTTGGCCAGGCGGCTCTCGGTGTAACGCATGGCCGCCGCGCCGTCGCCATCGATGTTGCCGAAGTTGCCGTGACCGTCGATGAGCGGCGTGCGCATGGAGAACCACTGCGCCAGGCGGACCATGGCCTCATAGACCGCGGAATCGCCGTGCGGGTGGTACTTACCGATAACTTCGCCGACCGTCCAGGCCGACTTCTTGTGCGGGCGGTTGGGGTAGATGCCGCTCTCGTTCATCGCGTACAGGATGCGGCGGTGCACCGGCTTTAAGCCGTCACGCACGTCCGGCAGGGCGCGCGCCGTGATAACCGACATCGAATACTCGATGAACGACTGCTTCATCTCGCGACCGAACTCCGAAATCTGGAGCTGGCCGCCGTTGATATCCTCACCGGCCGAGGCGCCACGGTCGACTTCGCCAAAGCTCTCCTCGAGCTCACCGTCGTCTTCTTCCTCATCATCATCGGCATCGGGGTTGTAGGCGTCCGGGTCGCCGTCCTCGCCCTGCTCAGCACGGGCAAGCAGGCGCTTCAGATCGTCGGGCATACCGGCGTCGCCGGCCTCGTCCATACCCCCGTTATTGTTGATATCGTCTGCCACGTTACCTCCTCTTAAGCATCAAGGAATCGTGCATCATGTGCGTGTTTTTCAATGTACTCGCGGCGATAGCCGACCTCGGAACCCATCAGCTCGCGCACGGCGCGGTCTGCCACCACGGCGTCCTCGATCGACACGCGCTGCAGGATGCGGGTCTTGGGGTCCATCGTCGTCGAGGCAAGCTGCTTGGGGTCCATCTCGCCCAGGCCCTTGTAGCGCTGGACGGTATAGCCCTTGCGCTTTTTGGTAATCTTGCCGTCCTTGGCCTTGCCGTCCTCGTCGTTATCGTCGGGGTTCAGGCCCAGACTCTGGATGGTGTCGCGCAGGATCTCGTCTTCGGGCTGGCGGCCGTTGGGATACACGTAGTGGATCTTGTTGCGCACCTTAATGCCAAAGATGGGCGGGCAGGCAACATAGACGTAGCCGGCATCGATCAGCGGACGCATGTACTTGTAGAAGAACGTCAGCAGCAGGATGCGGATATGCGCACCGTCGACGTCTGCATCGGTCATGATGATGATCTTGTGGTAGCGCGCCTTGGTGATATCGAAGTCGCCGCCGTCGCCGGCACTCGTCGTGACGCCGCAGCCGATCGCGGTAATCAGCGACTGAATGGTGTCACTCGAGAACGCGCGATGGTCACCAACGCGTTCGACGTTCAAAATCTTGCCGCGCAGGGGCAGAATCGCCTGGATGTCTCGGCGACGGCCGTCCTTGGCCGAACCGCCTGCCGAGTCGCCCTCTACGATGAAGAGCTCGGTCAGCTCGGCATCGCGCACCGAGCAGTCAGCGAGCTTACCGGGCAGGGACGCCGTCTCGAGCAGGCTCTTGCGGCGGGTCGCCTCGCGCGCCTTGCGGGCGGCATTGCGCGCCTTGCAGGCCTGTTGCGCCTTCTTGACGATCTCGCGAGCGGGCTTGGGATGTTCCTCGAGGTAATCGACAAGGCCGTCGGTCACAATCTTGAGCGTGAGCGCTCGCATATAGGAGCTGCCGAGCTTTGCCTTGGTCTGGCCCTCAAACTGCGGATCGGGCAGCTTGACCGAGATAACGGCCGAAAGGCCCTCGCGCACATCGTCGCCGGAGAGCTTCTTGTCATTTTCTTTCAGAATATTAAATTTTTTGCCGTAGTCGTTAAATACCCGGGTCAGGGCGGTTTTGAACCCGGTCTCGTGGGTACCGCCGTCAATGGTATTTATGTTATTGGCAAAGGACAGCAGGGTCTCATTGTAGCTGTCCGTATAGCACAGCGCCACCTCTGCACTGCGGTCGTCCTTAGTAGTGGAGATGTGGATCACTTCGTCCTGAATGGGGTTTAGTCCCCGGGTGGTGTTGATGTACTTTACAAATTCCCGAATACCGCCCTCGTAGCAGAATTCCTCGGCTACCGGCTCTTCGCCCCGCTTATCCGTCAGCGTAATGGACAGCCCGGCGTTCAGGAACGCCTGCTCCCGCAGACGGCGGGCCAGTACATCGTACTCGTACTCGGTGGTCTCGGAGAAATTCTCCGGGTCCGCCTGGAAGCGAATGAGGGGGCCGTGCCCCTCTCG
>USMA01000009.1 GCA_900555765.1 uncultured Collinsella sp. | reverse complement strand
TATCCAGACGCTGGCCCTCGTTGAGCATGCCGAGCGAAAGAACCGAGAGCACCTGGGTCTGACCGCGCTGGAACAGGCCGGAGCCGTGAACGAGCGGCAGGTAGTTGTCCTTCACCATGATGGGACGGATCTCATCGGCGGCACGACCGTAGACGCGCTCCCCGGTCTCGACGACCATGGTGCGCATGGCCTTCTTCTCGAGCTTCTTGAGCGCCACGGGGATCTCGCGCTCCCAAGCGGCCTGCTCCTCCTCGGTGAACTCGGCGCGGATGGACTCCTTCAGAGCCTCGACCTTACCGATACGGGAGAGCTTGTCGGCGTCGCGAAGGGCGGCAGCCATCTCATCGTAGTGGGCGAAGATGCGCTCCTGGACCTCCTCGACGGGCTGGTCGAGCGGGTACTCCTTCTTGACGATGGGGCCGGTGACCTGCTCCCACTCGGCGACGAACTCGTCCTGAGCCTGGCAGATAGCAGCAAGGGCCTCCTGGCCAAACTTCATGGCGGCGAGCATGTCGTCCTCGGAGATCTCCTCGGCGCCGGCCTCGACCATCGAGATAAAGTCGGCAGAGCCGCCCAGCTCCAGGTCCAGGTCGGAGTTCTCGCGCTCCTCATAGGTGGGGTTGACGATAAACTCGCCGGTCTCCACGTTGCGGCCGATGCGCACGCAGGCAAGCGGGCCCTCGAAGGGCACGCCGCCGAGCGTCATGGCCAGGGAAGCGCCCATGACGTTGATGACGTCGAAGGGGTTGACCTGGTCGGCGACAAGCGAGGTAGCGACGATGTGCACCTCGTTGCGGAAGCCGTCCGGGAAGCTCGGGCGAATCGGACGGTCGATCATGCGCGCGGTGAGCGTGGCCTTCTCGCTGGGACGGCCCTCACGCTTGAGGTAGCCACCCGGGATGCGGCCGGCTGCGTACATCTTCTCGTTGAAGTCGACGGTCAGCGGGAAGAAGTCGTAGTTCTTGCGCTCCTTGGAGACGACCACGGTGTCGAGCATCGTGGTGTCGCCCTGCTTGACCAGGCAGGCGCCTGTGGCCTGCTTGGCAAGCTCGCCCGACTCAAAGGTGTAGGTCTTGCCGTACAGCTCAAAGGTCTTGGATACGAGTGTCATTGTTCTCCTTTACCCCACAGGCCCCTTGCCTGCGGGCTTCTCATGTGACGCGGGCCCCCTGCCCCCGCCACGCTTCAGAGCGTGATTGTTCGCGCCCTTACACAAAAAGAGCGCCCCGCTGCGCAGGACGCTCTTAGCATGTACAAATCCTACTGGATGTTGTCGCGGATGCCCAGAGCCTTGATGAGCTCACGGTACTCGACGATGTCGTTCTTCTTGATGTAGGAGAGAAGACGACGACGACGGCCGACGAGCATGAGCAGGCCACGACGGGTGTGGAAGTCCTTCTGGTGGGACTTCATGTGCTCGGTCAGCTCCTTGATGCGCTCGGACAGGATGGCGACCTGAACCTTGGGGTTGCCGGTGTCGACCGGGGTGTTACCGAACTGGGCAGTCAGCTCCGCCTTGCGCTCTTTGGAAACAGTCATTGTTTCACCTTTCGTTTTGCGTCGCCATCGGGCGACTCGATTCGCCTCGGACTGGGAAGCCGCCGGTGGAGCGAGCAACCAAGGTCGAGGTACCAACAGGTCGGTATGTTACCACAAGCAGCCCGCGCCTGCGCATCATCACCGACCCAACATGAATTCCATCGCACGGAGGCGCTGATCGGTGTGCGTCGCCGCCCACACATGCGAAAGCCCGAGCAAGAACGCCGCCGTATGCGGGTCGATTCGCTCGGCCATGAGTGCATCGAAGGTCATTGACATGAGGGCGCGAAGCCACGCCACCTCACCGGTCGACACCAGTTCGGCACCCGGAACGCTCGACGCGCACGACCCGCACATGAGGCCGCCCGCCTGGGGCGAAAAATACGACAGCATGGGGTCTCCGCACAGCACGCAGGCCGAAAAATCGGGTCGGTAGCCAACGTGCGACAGCAGCTTAAAGACATATGCCGCCACAAGTAGATCCATGTGCGCTGTGTCGAGCCCGCTGCCCACCAGGGCAAGCGCTCGCTGCGTGATGGCAAAGGTAAACGGGTCCTCAGCGTCCTCGAACGAGCACACGCGCGCGACCTCGGCGATCGCGCTTGCGGCGCTGGTCGTCTCGTAATCGGGCGCAACGCCGAGCGGCGCCTCCATAAGCTCGGCCTGGGAAACCACGTCGAGTGACCGTCCATGTGCGAGCAGCATATCGACCGTACAGAACAGCTCGCAGCGCGCAGCCAGGCGTCCGCCAGGTTTGCGGGCGCCCTTTGCCACGGCACGAACCTGCCGCCCCCGCTCGTCAAGCATCGTCAAGATCAGGTCGGTCTCTTTGAGCTTCGTCTTGTCGAGGACGAGCACTTTCGTGCGATATGTCCGGGAGCCTGCCATGCGCGCCGCGCGTCCTTAGTCCTCGGCGTTGTAGCCAAAGCGGCGAATCTGGGCCTCGTCGTCACGCCAGCCGGCCTTGACCTTCACGTCCAGCTCCAAAAAGACCTGCGTGCCAAAGATGCGCTCAAGATCGCGACGGGCGTCGATACCGATATGCTTGATCATCTCGCCGCCCTTGCCGATGATGATGCCCTTTTGGCCCTCGCGCTCGACGTAAATGGTGGCGTGCACGCGCAGCACCTTCTTGCTCTGCTCGAGCGTATCGCAGATCACGCCAACGGAGAGCGGAATCTCATCACGGGTGCGGCGCAAAAACTTCTCGCGCACAAACTCGGCAACGAGCGTCTCATCGGAAGCATCGGTACCCATGTCCTCGGGGAACCAACGCGGGCCTTCGGGCAAAAAGTGCGCAACGGTCTCGATAAAGGCATCGACGTTGAAGTTCTTGACCGACGACGTCACGATCTCGTCGTCATATTCCATGAGCTCGTGGGCGGCCTTAAGCTGCTCCATGACCTGTGCGGGGTCGGCCTCATCGGCCTTAGTGAGCACCAGGACCTTCTTGGAACGGGAGTTCTTGACGCGCTCGGCAACCCAGGAGTCTCCCCTGCCGATCGGCTTGGTGGCATCAATCAAAAACGCGACAACATCAACATCGTTCAGCTCGAACAACGCGCTCTTGTTGAGCTCGGATCCCAAGCCGTCCTTGGGCTTATGAATACCGGGGGTATCGACAAAGACCAGCTGGTAGCCGGGGCGGTTGACGACGGCGCGCATGCGGCGGCGGGTCGTCTGGGCCACCGGCGAGGTGATGGCGACCTTTTTGCCATAGCAGGCATTAAGCAGCGTAGACTTGCCAGCGTTGGGACGACCGACCAGGGCCACAAAGCCGCTGCGGAAACCGGGCTCAACGTCACCAAAGCCCGCGAGGTTGTCGTCCTCGTCGCACAGGGCGTCGAGTTCCTCGTCGCTCATACCCTCAAACGGGTCGAACTCCTCGACATCCTCGGTATCCACCGCGTCTAGGGACTCGTCATCCAAAACTTCATCGGCAGACTGCATATTGTCGGACATGGGAATCCCTTTCTAAATAAAGCCGAGCGCGTGGGCAAATACCAGCACGCCCACAATCGCGGCGGTGATGGAAAGAACGTATACAGAGGCGGCGGCGATGTCCTTCGCACGCTTGGCCAGCGGATGGAACTCCTGGGTCGCTAGGTCGACGATAGCCTCCATGGCGGTGTTACACAGCTCGCCGTGAATCACCAGGCCGCAACAGATGATAATCGTGGCCCACTCGGCAATGTCGAGCCCCACGATGCAGCCGGCAATGACGGTGCACACGCCCGCCACGAGCATGACCTTAATGTTGCGCTCGGTCTTGACGGCGGTGACGAAGCCCTCCATGGCGTAGGAAAACGACTTTAAGAAGGACGGATGGTCCTTGTTCGATCCGGGAATCATAGACGGCTCCTAGTCGTGGGCGTGGTTGGTGATGGGGCCGCCGTGGACCAGCTTGGGGTCCTCGCCGCGCTCGAGCGCCAAATCGCGCAGAATGGCGTCCTCACGGGCCTCCATGACCTCGGCCTCGTCGTCCTCGATGTGGTCATAGCCCAGCAGGTGCAGCATGCCGTGTACGAGCATCAGACGGCACTCGTCAGCGGGACTATTGCCAAAACCGGGGGCCTGACGGGCAATAACCTGCGGGGCCAAGATAATATCGCCGAGCTCGAGCGTCTCATCGGCGGGAATGTCATCGTCAAAGGCCGAATCGCACTCAAACGAGAGCACATCGGTGGTGCGGTCGATACCGCGCCACTCGTGGTTGAGCTCATGCATCTCGTCCTCATCGACATACGAAAGGGAAATCTCGACTTCACGTTCAACGCCCTCGGCGTCAAGCACAACCTCGCAGATGTGCTCCACCTCCTGCGCGTCGAGCAGCGTATCGAGCTCGGCATCGTTGCTGATCAATACACTCAACGGGACTCCTTTCGGTCACGTACGCGTTTCTCGCGCACATCATCATAAGTATCGTATGCCTCGACGATACGACCCACCAGGGCATGGCGCACCACGTCGGCGCGCTCCAGGTGCGCAAACGCCACATCGTCGACACGGCCCAAAATCTGCTCAACGTCAGCAAGACCGCCGCGACGACCAACCAGGTCGCGCTGACTCAGGTCGCCGGTAATCACAAACTTGGAGTTGAAGCCCAGGCGCGTCAGGAACATCTTCATCTGCTCGGGCGTGGTATTTTGCGCCTCGTCGAGCACCACGAAGGCATCGCTCAGCGTGCGGCCGCGCATATAGGCAAGCGGGGCGATCTCGATCACGCCGCGCTCCATAAGCTCATCGGTGCGCTCGCGATCCATCATGTCAAAAAGGGCGTCGTAGAGCGGACGCATGTAGGGATCGATCTTTTCCTCGAGGGTACCGGGCAAAAAGCCCAGGTTCTCCCCCGCCTCGACAACCGGACGCGTCAAGATCAGACGGCCCACCTCGTGGCGCTTGAGCGCGGCAACGGCGAGCGCCATGGCCAGATAAGTCTTACCGGTGCCGGCAGGACCCAGGCCAAATGTGATGGTATGCGAGCGAATGGCATCCACATAGCGCTTTTGGCCGAGCGTTATGGGGCGAATGGCACGACCGCGATACGAAAGCAGCACGTCATCGCGAAGCGACGTAGCCTCGTGCGCACCGTCGCGCAGAACGGCCAGACAGCGCGAGACATCGTCGGCAGAAAGCGTGCGCCCGGCAGCAGCCTCACGAAAGGCATGTTCGAAAAAACGCGCCACGAGTTCGACCTCATCCGGGTCACCGCTTACGGCGATGCTATCGCCACGGGCGACCACATGGGCGCGAATCAAGTTCTCGAGTGCACGAAGGACGCCGTCGCCGGCGCCCAAAACGCGCGAGGGGTCGATACCCTCGGGAACGGTAAGTCTAATCTTCGAGGCTTCCATGAACCTCCCTGCGCGCATGGACCAAGCCGGAATCATCGACTCCGATGATAGCAACATCGAGCAGGCACGGGGCTGTGAGTCCACAGGTATCGTCAAGACGGGCATGATGGAACGAGCCGAGCGTCAGGTTATCGCCGTACTCGAGGACGGCACGCTCGACGGTGCCCACGCGACGACGAGCGTCAGCAATGGCGAGTTCCTGCGCCGCGGCGCGCATACGACGGCTGCGCTCGGTCATAACCTCGGGCGGCACCTGTGCGGGCATATCGGCAGCAAGGGTACCGGGACGCTTGCTATAGCGGAACACGAGCATACGCGAGAAACCCACACGACGGCACAGCGCCAGCGACTCCTCGAACTCCTCGTCCGTCTCACCAGGAAAACCGACGATGACATCGCACGAAAGAGAAGCCTGGGGCAAGTTGGCGCGAATCATACGCACCGTTTCCTCTATGGCCGCGGCGCTATAGGGACGGCCCATGCGATGCTGAGTCGCTGTGCAGCCGGACTGCACGGGCAGGTGCAAAAACGGGGCGATACGCTGCGGATAGCGCGCCATAACCTTAAGCAGACGCTCGGAGATATCCATGGGCTCGACCGAGGAAATGCGCACATGCGGAATAGACGTGCGCTCCATGATGGCCTCGAGCAGCTCATCGATTTCGACGTGCTCGTCGGTCGCGCTCTTGCCATCGTAGGCACCCAGGTTCACACCGGTCAGCACCACCTCGGGCACGCCGGCCTCCTGGGCCTCGCGAACTTGCTCGAGCACGGACTCGACGGGCACGGAGCGCTCGGGGCCGCGCGCCTTCCACACAATGCAATAGGTGCAGCGATGGTTGCAGCCATCCTGAATCTTCACGCCCAGGCGAGAGCGACCGAGCGCATCGACCACCTCGCCATCGCTGCAGGCGGGAACGCTATCGGACTCAACACCCAGCACCTCGCAAACACGTTCGGCGACATCTATCTTGGACGGCTCGGCAATCACGCGATCCGAAAGCTCCGACAGCTCCTCGGGATGCAAATTGACCACGCATCCCGTCACGACCACATAGGGCTCGTTTGGATGGGCCAGCGCATGACGGACGGCCTTACGGGTCTTGGCCTCGGCCTCGCCCGTAACGGCACAAGTGTTAATGACGATCAGATCGGCATCCTGGGGCTCCACAATAGCAAAGCCCAAGCGCATAAGATCGGCAGTGATACGGTCAGACTCAACCCGGTTGACACGGCAGCCGAGGTTGACGACGGAAATATGGGGTGCGAGCACGCGGGCTCCTTAATCGAGGATATCGTCGAGGGCACTCTTGATACGGTCGGTCACCGACTTCTTACCGGAAGCGACGTCATCGCCCATCTCATCGGCAAAAGCACGGAGCAGCTCGCGCTGCTTATTGGAAAGATTGGTGGGAACGACCACGCGCAGTTGCACGATCAGGCGGCCACGCGAACCGCCACCGCCAATGCGCGGCATGCCGTAATTATTGACGCTCACGGTGTCGCCGTACTGGGCGCCGGCGGGAACCGTCACCTTAACGGCCTCGTCGGGCATAAGGCCAGGGCCATGCCCGCGACCTCGATTTCGCAGCCGAGCGCAGCCTGCGCAATCGAGATATCGCTCACCATGTACAGGTCGTCCCCGTTGCGCTTAAAGCGCTCATGGTCGGCAACGCGCACGTTGACAATCAGGTCGCCCGAAGGCTCGCCGCGAAGGCCGGCCTCGCCAAAGCCGCTCACGCGCAGCTGGCGACCGGTCGAAACGCCGGCGGGAATATCGATGTCGATCTTTTCGTGCGAAGGCGTGCGGCCTTGACCGTCGCAGGTCTCGCAGGGATGGTCGATAACCGTGCCCTCGCCATGGCAGTCGGGACAAGGCGAGGAAGACTGAACCTGGCCCAGGAACGAACGCTGAACCGTCGTGACGTAGCCCGTACCGTGGCAGCGGCCGCACTGCTTTTCCTGTGCGCCCTCTGCCCTACCGGTGCCATTGCAGTCCTCGCAAGGAGCAAGGCGGTCATAGCTGATCGTCTTTTTGCAGCCGAGCGCCGCCTCCTCGAGCGTCACCGAAAGCGAGATGGCCATGTCTCGTCCGCGACGACGCTCACGACGGCTGCGGGCGCCACCGCCGGCACCGCCGCCAAAGAACGACGAGAACAAGTCGTCCATGCCCATGCCACCAAAGATATCGTTGATATCGACGTAGCCCGAACCACCAGGGCCGTCGGCAGTGCCGTAACGGTCGTAGTTAGCACGCTTCTGCTCATCGGAAAGAACGGAATAGGCCTCGTTGAGCTCCTTGAACTTGGCCTCGGCCTCGGGGTCGTCCGAAACGTCCGGGTGTACGGTACGGGCCTTCTTTAGAAACGCGCGCTTAATCGTCCGCGCGTCGGCATCCCTGTCGACGCCAAGCACCTCGTAGTAATCCCTATTTTCCGACACGACCGAATCCTTCCGACTTTCATTATTGTCACAGTGCGTCCTATACCCAAGCTGGGCCGACCGCAAACAGAGGGTTTGATGTTATTGCATTTGGTACGGCGAAAGCATGGCCCGTTGCGAGCAGCTCGCAAACCAAACCGACACGAGCGCGAACATGAAGCCGGTGGCAAAACCGTTGGCAAACTGCAGCGCACCGCGCTTCCACCACAGCAGGCTGCGATGAAGCACACCGTCCGAAAGCACCATGAACAGGCCCATGGTAAACGGAATAAAGCACATCACGGCAAAGGCCGAGAACACACCCGAGATGGCCGAGAGTACCAAAAACGGCGCTACGATGCCCATCAGGTAAAAACCGGTACGAGCTTTGCCTTCCAAGCGCTCGGCCTCAACATGGGCGCGGCCGACCAGGTCGCCGCCCGCGGCACCGTTGGTGCCAGCATGACCCATGCCGCCAATGCGGACCTCGTCGCCATCGTGCGTGCCGGCAGGAAACTCAATCGTCTGCTCGGAGGTTACGCGAGTACGACCGCTGCCGCCGCAATCAGGGCAGGGATCGGCCACGACTTTACCGGAACCGCCGCACTCGGGGCAGACCGACTGGAACGTGCCCGCACCAAACAGGAAGGACAGGTCAACATCGATGTGGCCGCGGCCGCCACAGCTTGGGCAGGTATGGGCATGCTCGGAGGAGACAGAACCCGAGCCGCCGCAGTGACCACAGGTATCGAAGCGCGTATAGCGGACGGTCTTGCGGGCACCGCCCTTGGCCTCCTTGGCGTCGAGCTTGATATCGACGACCACGTTGGCGCCGTTCTCGGGATTGTAGGCAGCCTGCCCACGACGCTGCTGGCCCCCGGCACCGCCAAATGGAAAGCCGCCCTCAAAGGGATTGCCATAGCCCGTGTTGCCGGCATAGCCGCCACCATAGGGCGAAGCCGTAGGGGCACCGACAAAGGGATTGCCAGAACGCATGGCATCGTAGCGCGCACGTTTTTGCTCATCCGAAAGCACGGCGTAGGCCTCGGAAACCTCTTTAAACTTTTCCTCGGCATCCGGTTCTTTGTTGACGTCCGGATGGAGCTTGCGGGCCTTTTGCTGGAAGGCCTTTTGAATATCACGCGAGGTGGCGTCCTTGGAGACACCCAGAATCTCGTAGTAATCTTTTTCGTTCATCGTCGCCATGCGCGGCAACCTCCTGCTCACAGCAGCGTATATATTCCGGTAATTCTACCCGAGCGGCCTAAGCTAGATCCCAAAACAGCTCGAACAGAACATTTCCATCGAGCCAGCCCAGGTGGGTCGGCGCCAGACGAGCTCGAACATGGCCCGCGACGACATCTGCCGAAGTGAAGGGTCCCTCATGGACCCCGAGCGTCTCGGGTACCCAAGTGGCAAGGCCCAATTCGAGCGCGCGATCGCAGGCAGCTGCCAGCTCATCGGCCGGGATGACGCAAGCTGCACGAAGCAACAGGTCGGACGCAATACCGCGCGTCATGCGACAAGCGAGCATCAGGTCTTCAGCCGCAGCCTCACGCTGCGACAGATATTCGGCCTCGAACGCCGTCGCGTCATCGTCACGTTGCACCAGACGTACGCGGTACGAATCGCCTCGAGAAGACACGCCGGGGAACAAACCTGTAAGACGGTCGAAATCCTCGGCGTCGAGCATGCCCGCGGCAGAACGACCCAGGCCCAGGTAGCCCCGTCCGGTCCAGTAGGCAATGTTATGGGCGCACTCATGGCCGTCGAGTGCGTAGCTCGCCACCTCATACGGGTGATAGCCGGCGGCACCCAGGAGCTCGCGTGCCACGTCCATGCAGGCGGCCTGAAAATCCTCATCAGGCTCGAGCGACTCGTCGCGGCACGCCATGCGATAAAGGGGCGTCCCCTCCTCGAGCGTGAGCGGGTAGACCGACACATGATGCGGAGCCGCCGCCAGCACGCCATCGAGCGTGCGCTTCCAACTCGCTGCGGGCTGCACGGGAAGTCCGCACATGAGGTCGCACGACACATCGAGGCCAGCGTCCTTCACCGTCGCGATGGCGGCGAGCGCCCGATCGGCATCGTGAATACGGCCGATGGCAGTAAGTTCGGTGTTATCGAGCGTTTGCACGCCCAGAGAGACGCGTGTGACACCAACCTTGACAAGTGCAGTAGCGAGCTCGGAGGTCAGCGACTCAGGATTGGCCTCGCAGGTAAACTCAACGGGGGCGCACCACGCACGAATACGCCGCGCCAGCTCCACCAGGCGCTCCCCCGCCAGCGACGGCGTACCGCCGCCAACATAGACGGTGCGGATCTGGTCGAGGGCCCCAGCCTTACCAAAAGCATCGAGGCGCGCGTACAACTGCTCAAAATAGGAATCGAGCGCGGCATCCAAATCACACGAAGCAAAGCTGCGCGAGTCGAAGTCGCAGTAGCGGCACTTTTTGGCACAGAACGGCACGTGCACGTACAGCGCTGTAACGGCCACCCTTAAGCCTCCAGCGGATGAGGGGACACCGATTCGCCGGCGGCAAGGGCAGCCTCACAGGCCACCACATCATGCTCGATCTCATCGACCAGCGCCATAAACTCCTCATACGTGGAGCAGCGCACCACCTGCGCGCGCCAGGCTGCAGCATGGGGCATGCCTTTTAAGTACCAGCTTGCGTACGTGCGGGCACGCGACATGAGCGGCAGGAGCTCATGCGTCAGCGTTAGGTGCTCACGCAGGGCGTCCAGGCGCTCAACGGAGCTGCGAGCCGGCACCGGCGTGCCATCGAGCGCAAGGGCGCGAGCATCACCGAACACCCACGGATTGCCGTAGATGCCGCGCGCGATAAACACCGCGCTGGCACCCGAGCCTTGCAGATGCTCAGCAGCGTCCTCGGCCGAGAACACATCACCCGAACCAATCACGGGAATCTCGACGGCGTCGGCAACCTCATCGACGACAGACCAATCGGCCTGGCCCGTATAGAGCTGCGTGGCACAACGACCGTGCACGGCAACTGCGGCAGCCCCTGCGCCCTCAAGCATCTGGGCAAATGTCGCGGCATTGCGGTCCTCGGCATAAAAGCCTTTGCGAATCTTGACGGTCACGGGTACATGCGCCGCGCCCACCGCCGCCTCGACGATCTTCTCGGCCAAATCGGGCGTGCGCATGAGCGCCGAGCCCTCGCCCTTGGTAACGACCTTGCGGGCGGGGCATGCCATATTGATATCGATGAGCGACAGGCGATCGCCAACGCGCTCCTCGACGGCGGCGACGGCACTCGCAAACTGATCGGGCTTGGAGCCAAAGAGCTGCACACAAATCTGCTGCTCCTCGTCGGCCGGCAGCACCAGGCGCCACGTTTTGTTGCTGGCATAGGCAAGGCCCGCCACGCTCACCATCTCGCTGTAGGCAAGGTTGGCACCGCGGCGGCGGCACATGATGCGGTAGGCAGGGTCAGTCACGCCCGCCATGGGAGCCATAAGGAACGGCTGCTCGGCATAGGCGCCCAGCAGCCGCTTGCTGTATTCAGAAAGCGCCATAGACCTACTCGTCCACCTTGAGGATCGCCATAAAGGCCTCCTGCGGGACCTCGACCGATCCGATGGCCTTCATGCGCTTCTTGCCCTCTTTCTGCTTCTCGAGCAGCTTGCGCTTACGCGAGATATCGCCGCCGTAGCACTTAGCAAGCACGTCCTTGCGACGCGCCTTGACGGTGGAGCGGGCAAAGATCTTATTGCCGATAGCACCCTGGATGGGCACCTCGACCAGCTGACGCGGGATGATCTCCTTAAGCTTGTCGCACAGGCCACGGGCCAGACCATAGGCCTTGTCCTTGTGGACGATAAACGACAGCGCGTCCACCTCGTCGCCCGAAAGCAAGATATCGAGCTTAACGAGCTCGGAGGGACGGTACTCGTTGAACTCGTAATCGAGCGAGGCATAGCCCTTGGTACGACTCTTGAGCTGGTCAAAGAAGTCCAGGATGAGCTCGGCGAGCGGCATGTCAAAGCGCATCTCGACCGATTTGCTCGTGAGATGGATCATGTCGGTTGTAATGCCACGGTGCTCGATAGCGAGCTGCATGACGGCACCCGTATACTCGGGCGGGCAGATGATCTTAGCCTAGAGGTAGGGTTCCTCGATGCGCTCGATGCGCGTGACCTCGGGAAGATCCTGCGGGCTGCGGACATCGATCATTTCACCGTCGGTCTTGTAGACGTGATAGTCGACCGAGGGACTCGTGGCAATGAGGTCCAGGTTGAACTCGCGCTCCAGGCGCTCCTTGACGACTTCCATGTGCAGCAGGCCCAGGAAGCCCACGCGGAAGCCAAAGCCGAGTGCCACCGAGGTCTCGGGCTCCCACACCAACGACGGGTCGTTGACATGCAGCTTATCGAGCGCGTCACGCAGGTTCTCGTAATCCTTGTTATCGATCGGGAACAGACCCGTATAGACCATGGGCTTGGCCTCACGGTAACCAGGAAGCGGCTCGGGGCAGGGATTCGACGCCCACGTGAGGGTATCGCCCACGTGAACGGCCTCGGGGTCCTTCAGGCCCGTGACCACGTATCCGACCTCGCCGACCGTCAGCGCGTCGACCGGGGTCTCGGCAGGCCGCTTGCCACCCACGCCGTCGACCAAAAAGTCGCCCTCTGCCTGCATCATGCGCAGGGTATCGCCCTTTTTGATGGAACCGTCAAAGACTCGCACCGTGGCGACGACGCCACGATACTCGTCGAAGTACGAATCCAAGATGAGTGCCTTGAGCGGCGCGTTCGCATCGCCCTTGGGCGGAGAGATCAAAAAGACAATGGACTCCAGCAGATCGTGGATGCCCTCGCCGGTCTTGCCCGAGACACATACGGCATCATCGGCAGGGATCGCCAGGTCGTCCTCGATCTCGGTCTTAACCTCATCGGGATGGGCCGAGGGTAGGTCGATCTTGTTGATGGCCGGCACAATGTCCAGATTGGCGTTCATGGCGAGCGTCGCGTTGGAGACGGTCTGCGCCTCGACGCCCTGCGTGGCGTCAACGACGAGCACCGCGCCCTCACTGGCTGCCAGCGTGCGCGAGACCTCATAGGTAAAGTCAACGTGGCCCGGCGTATCGATCAGATTGAACTGATACGTCTCGCCATCGTCGGCGTCATAGGACACGCGAACGGCATTGGACTTGATCGTGATGCCGCGCTCGCGCTCGATATCCATGGTGTCGAGCAGCTGCGACTCCATGTCGCGTTCGTCGACGGTATGGGTGAGCTCGAGAATGCGGTCACTGATCGTGGACTTGCCATGGTCGATGTGCGCAACGATTGAGAAGTTGCGGATGTGGGAAATGTCAATTGAAGTTTTCATGCGGACTATCTTACCCGAGCGGTACAAAAAATGGAGCCTGTTCCATAAAACAGGCTCCATTTATGCGCGTAATCTGTGTGGTGTGAAATTTACAACTTAGGCGTTGATGCTGTTCACGAGCTTGGCAAGACCGGACTTGCGGTTGGAAGCCTGGTTCTTGTGGATAACATGCTTGGCGGCAGCCATGTCGAGACGCTTGGTGACGGTCTTGAGGGCAGCCTGGGCCTTCTCGGCGTCGCCATCGGCGACGGCGGACTGGACGTGCTTGGGCAGCGTCTTGAGCTCGGACTTGACAGCCTTGTTACGCATGCGAGCTGCCTCATTGGTGCGGATTCGCTTCTTCTGAGACTTGATG
>USMA01000008.1 GCA_900555765.1 uncultured Collinsella sp. | reverse complement strand
ATGCGTTCAACCCCATCGTTGTCACCGGCGCAAACGGCTCGCAGTGCCACGGCATTCCGGGCAACACACAGATCAAAAAAGGCGATCTCATCACCATGGATACCGGCGCTATGCTCGCGGGCTATCATTCCGATATGACCCGTACCGTCGCGCTCGGCTATGTAAACGATGAGCAGAGAGCCATCTACAACACGGTTTTAAAAGCCCAGCTCGCCGTTATCGACGGCGGCGAGCAGCTCGGGCGCCACGCCGGTTTCGTCGGCCTCGGAGCGGGCCTCGGCGGAGCGGGCACGTAGCGCCTTGGCCGACGTATCGGTTAGCGGCTCGTACTCCCCCACCGTCATGGCGGCGTTGCCGTTGACGTCGATCACCAGCATGAGCACGCCGTCGCGTGCGGTGTAATCGCCCTCGGCAAGCGACCACTCAACGTGCTGTTTGGCCCAGCTGAGCATGTTATGGGTGAGCGGCTCGCCCTGCACCAGGCGCTCGGACAGTGCGCGAATGTGGCGGTTGAGCATGGGCACCTTTTTGTTGGACATGCGCCAACGACAGACAAGCGCGGGCTTGTCGAGCGTAAACTTCTCGACCGCCTCCTGATTAGCGCAAAAGTCCTCGTACGCACGCTGACCCTCGGCATTGCCAAACAGCTCGGCATCATCAATCTGGGGCATGGTCATACCTTTCGTGTTAGTCATTCCGTCCTCTTATACCAAAAAGACGGCCCTCCAAACGGAGCGACCGTCTTTTGCAGAGATTATTTTGTCCCAGGGCGAAACTTAGTGCCTAAAATGCCTGGCCCCCGTGAAGACCATCGCAATACCATGCTCGTTGCAGGCCTGGATGCTCTCGTCGTCGCGCTTGGAGCCGCCGGGCTGAATGATGCAGGTCACACCATGCTCGGCAAGCACGTCGACGTTGTCGCGGAACGGGAAGAATGCGTCGCTTGCGCAGGCAAAGCCGCCCTTCTCCACGCCCTCGCGCTCGCAGAAGTCCTCGGCACGCTCGCAGGCCAGCAGCGCAGAATCCACGCGGTTGGGCTGACCCGGGCCCATGCCAATGCCGGCCTTACCCTTGGAGACCAGGATGGCGTTGGACTTAACGCCCTTGCAGACCTTCCAGGCAAACTCGAGCTCGGCCATCTCGGCGTCGGTGGGCTTGCGGTCGGTGGGGAACGTAAAGGTCGCGGGATCCTCGGTCACATGGTCGACTTCCTGCACCAGCATGCCGCCGTCGACGGAGCGCAGCTCCACCTGGGCGCCGTGGTCCACGCCGCCGGTAGCCAGCACGCGCAGGTTGGGGCGCTTAGCCATGCGCTCGAGCGCCTCATCGGTGTAACTCGGGGCGATGATGACCTCGACGAACTGCTTGTTCTGGTCGGCGAAGTGCTCAACCAGATCAAAGGGAACCTCGCGGTTGCAGGCGATGATGCCGCCAAAGGCGCTCTTGGGATCGCAGGCAAAGGCGCAGTCGTAGGCGGCCGTGATGTCCTCGGCAACGGCGGAACCGCAGGGGTTCTGGTGCTTGAGGATCACGCAGGCCGGCTCGTCGAACTCGCGGACCAGGTTCCAAGCGGCGTCGGCATCCAGATAGTTATTGTAGCTGAGCGGCTTGCCCTGGATCTGCTCGGAGCCAACGAGCGGGAACTGCGAGCTCGCGGTGTTCTCGCAGCCCTCGGCAAAGCGATAGACCGTGGCCTTTTGCTGCGGGTTCTCGCCATAGCGCAGGTCGTCGACCTTCTCCAGCGAGATCTCGAGCTTGGCAGAGGTGTCCGCCACGTCGCTCGCCTGGGCGGCAAGCCAACGGGAGATAGCCGTGTCGTAGGCGGCGGTGGTCTGGTAGACCTTCACCTGCAGGCGACGACGGGTGGAAAGCGTGGTGCAGCCACCGGTCTCGTGCATCTCGGCCAGGACGGCATCATAGTCGGCCGGGTCGGAGATGACGGTAACGCTCGTGGCGTTCTTGGCGGCAGAGCGCAGCATGGAGGGGCCACCGATGTCGATATGCTCGATGGCATCCGCGAAGGTGACCTCGGGGTTAGCGACGGTCTTCTCGAATTCGTACAGGTTGACGACGACCAGGTCGATCAGCTTAATGCCGTGCTGAGCGGCCTCCTGCATGTGCTGCTCGGAATCGCGGCGGGCCAGCAACGCGCCGTGAACCTTGGGATGCAGCGTCTTGACGCGGCCGTCCATCATCTCGGGATAGCCCGTGAACTCCTCGATGGGGGTTACGGGAACGCCCGCGTCCTCGATGGCACGAGCCGTGCCGCCCGTAGAGATGATCTCGACGCCAAAGTCGTCAACCAGCGTCCGTGCGAAATCGACGACGCCCGTCTTATCGGTAACCGAGATCAACGCGCGTGCGATCTTCACATCAGATCCCATGCAGTCCTCCTGTCTGGTACGCCGCCGTGCTCTGTGAGTCGGTGATACGTCGATCTGCAGCGCTCGCGCAGCGGCATTGAAAATACTGATTTAATGTAGCGCATCGAGCGCGACGATGCACCCCGCAACGGTCGCATGTGCAGAAAAAGCTCGCGAGCGGAGGGTGTGGGCGCGGTACCGGGCACGGTGAGTTGATGGAACACAGGGGCACCATAATTAGATGCCAATGGCGTGGTAGAACTGTGCTCGATATGCATCCGCAATAGAAAGAGGCACCATGGTCTCGCGGGTTCTCTACCGACCGTTTGATACCGAAGATTTCGACGCCATCGCGCTGATCTTGCAGCAGCTTTGGCACAACAACTCGGATAACGATGAGTACAACCGCCTCGAAGCCGCGTGCGATCTTGCCTACTGCCTTTCTTCCTCGACGTTTTCGCAGGTTGCCGTAATCGACGGTCAGGCACGCGGCATTGCGCTTGCACGCGCAGGACAGAGCTCCGGCGCCACCGTTAAGGAACATTGGATGGATACCGAGCGCGCGTTGCTGTCGCAGATGCGCGAGCTGGAGCCCGAAGCTTGCGCCGAGTACCTCTCGTTTGTGCGCACCACCATTCGAACCAACAACCGCCTGCTCGAGAGCAGCCCACTGCCGCATGACAACGAGGTCACGCTGCTTGCCGTGGATCGCGACGTCCACGGCCTGGGCGTTGGCACGGTTCTGCTCGACGCCGCAATCTCGCATCTGTCCTCGCTTGGAGCGACGAGGGCGCACCTGTACACCGACTCCAACTGCTCGTGGAAGTTCTACGAGCTGCACGGCTTTAAGCGCACGGCCACGCACCGCGCCAACCGCGAGGAACGCCGCCACGCCATGCCGCGCGAAAGCTTCCTCTACGAGCTCGACCTAACCGTCTAAACCCGGCACTTAGGAACGTTCCTAAACTGCCGGCATAAAAGGAACGTCCCTAAGTGCCGTCCGGTTCGTTTTCGATGCCGATCCAAGAGTCCGTGGGCAAAAAACGTCAAATATGAGTACTGTTACCTTTTTAGTAGCAGCGATTTGGGGCATTTTTGAGGCTTTTAGACATGGCAGTCAGCCGGACGAGCTGACGTATCTCCCCAAATGTTCAATAAAACTGGCTCCTAACGAGAGTTATTCTCATTAGGAGCCTATTATTATGCGCAAATATATGTGACCAACGCAGCAGCAGTACTCATATTTGGCATTTTTTGCCCACTACCCCTCCTGACAGAGTAGAAATCGGAAGAATCGGCCCCTGCCGACACATAAAAATGGGACGGGCTTTCCCCGACGGCTGTCGAGAAACGCCCGTCCCATAGCTTACGACCGCTAGAACGTTCCGCCGCCGCCTCCGCCGACGCCGCCGCCTCCACCGCCCGAGAAGCCACCGCCTCCGCCGCCGCCCGAGCTATCGGAGCTCGACGCCAGCTCACGGATGCTCTCGTGATACACATCGTTAAACGAATCGAGCGGCGAATCGATGCCGTAATGATGGTAGTACCACCAGTAGCAGGGGTAATTGTCGTAGAAACCGTCGGCCTCGCGCACCTCGGGAGGAACAGCCTAGGCAAGCTGCCGCAGGACTTCCATCGAAACGCCCAGCGCCGCGCCCATCACCAGCAGCTTGTTCCACAGCACCAAATCGCCCGGGACGGCTTCCTTTAGGCGCGTGAAGTCCTCGAGCCAATGCTTGAGCGCCTTGCAGCGGGCCGCTACCTCGGCACCTTCCGGCGTAAAGCGGCGGAACGTAAGGCCCACGCCAATACCCACCAGCACAATCGGCACCGAGATCACCGCGGCGGTAATGTTCGCCTGTGCGCCATCGGAAAAGAAGATGGATCCCACGGGAACAAAGGCAATCAGGATACCAAGAACCAGGCAAAACACCATTGCAACAATGCCGTCCGAGGCAACGTACTCGCTATCGGCCAACTTGCCCTTAACGGTGTTCTGATAGTCCTCGAGCTTGTCGCCCACGGGTGTAGCGTGCTGCTTGACGTAGTGCTGCAGCTCGTCGAACGTGCGCGAACGGTCACCGTTCTCGTCAGGCTTAGCACCGGCAAAGAAGACCTTGAGCACCATGTGGTCAATGCCCTTGGCCGACTTCCAGCCCGCATCACTCACCGTCACGCGATACGTCTGCTCTTCTTTTTCACGCCCCAACAGACCCTTCTTGGCCTTGGTCACGGTCGCCTGCTCCAGCTTGATCACACGGTCGGCAGTGAGCTTCATGAGCGTGGCGATATATGCCTGATCGGGCACCTCGTTCCAGCTCATGAGGGCCGAAAGCACGGCGGGATGGTCGGCCGAAGGCACATCGCGGAAATATTCGTCTTGGAAAAGCGGCTTGGGCTTGCGCTTGCGCAGCTTGAGCATAACGATTGTGCCGGTAAAGGCCACCGCCGCAACAACACTTAGCACGGCAAGTGCATTGGCAATCATGCGAGCGTGAGCGCGGCGGGCGTTAGCTTCGTCGGCCCATTCCTTCTCTTCGCTCAGGATCGTTGACATGCGCTCTTCGCCCGAGGCGGCAAGCTGCGGCACCCAGTCGCTGGGGAAGGCGATGCGTGCCTCGGCGAATTCGCCCTGGTGCACGCAGGGAATGGTATAGGTGACCATGGGCTCGTCCTCATCGAGCGACACGTCGCCCGTCAGCGGACCATGGCCCCATGCGCGGAAGTTATCGCCCTTGACGGCCGCCGTCCCGGCAGCGGCATTCGCGAAGCACACTTCCATCTCGACGTCATCGGAATCCGCAGACCAGCCGTCACCCACGAACTTCCAGTAGAGCTCGGCGGTATCGGCCCTGTTCTTAACCGCACCGGTCATGGTGTAGCTCACGTAGTAGATTGCGCTGTCGCCGCTCTCGTGAGGGCTGAACACCTTAATCCTTACGCCGTCACCGGTCTGCTCGACCGTGTAGACGCCAGTGTCGCCCTTGTGCGCGCTATCGACTTTGTTAAACGCGTTGTCCTCTTCCTCGACACTCAGCACGTCGACGCCCGCCGTGCCGCCCTGCTGGTTGGTGCCCGTATTGATCTCCCAAAACACGCCGTTGATATCGTCGTCGAAATCAAACTGGCGTCCCTCGACAACGGTCAGCGATCCATCGGCCTCGACCGTGGCACTGATGTAGGTTTGGGTCATGGAGTAGCCGTCGGCGTGCGCGGCGGCAGGCAGCAGCAACAACGCAAGCGCAACGAGCGCGCAGACGGAGGCGAATCGCGCAAACAGGTGGCGCTGCCGGCTGACTTTGGCGGCGAGGGTGGTCATAGGCGCATCCTTTGTCTGTAAAACCAACAGCGCCATTGTCCCACGTTTGCGGGTACGCATGACGAACATCTAGGCGACCGGAGCGCCAAACCGGATGAAAGTCACACCCGCACCCCAACAGCCAGTCATTGGGGACGTTCTTAAATGACCAGTCATTAGGGACACCCTTGGCATGGCCTGCGCCAGCAATAGATACCACTTCACAGCTCCGTCACAGGTGTAGTGGCTTTGTGTGGGCGCGGCAGGCGCTGATTGAGCCGCCAGCCGAGGGGCATAAAGCAGGTGAGCGAAAACGGTTTGCCCCTTTGCCGTTCGCTCGAGGATCATGTCCCCCTTTTCCGCGGAAACCCCGGCAGTTGCGAAGAGCTGCCGGGGTTTCTGTCGTTTGAGGGGTTGGGCTGGCGGGCGGCGATCGAGCTGTCGAGCCGGTGGTCCGGCACGCGCAAGGCGCGGACTCGGCAACTAGCAGGCAACCGCAGCGTCTCCCCCACCGCGCCACGCGCTATACTCGTCCGCATGGATATCAACGCACGCAACATAGCAACACACGCCGCGGACGCACCGGCAACGGCAGCGCCCACCCCCGTCGTGGGCCGCTTCGCCCCGTCGCCCTCGGGCCGCATGCACCTGGGTAACGTGTTCAGCTGCCTGTGCGCGTGGCTTGCGACCCGCAGCCAAGGCGGCAGCGTCGTGTTGCGCATCGAGGACCTAGACGATCGCTGCAAGCGCCCGGAACTTGCCGCTCAACTGATTGACGACCTGGCCTGGCTGGGGCTCGAATGGGATGAAGGCCCCTACTACCAGCATGATCGCCTAGACCTGTACGAAAGCGCCCTGCGCCAGCTACAAGACGCCGGCCTCACCTATCCCTGCTTTTGCACGCGCGCCGAACTCCACGCCGCGAGCGCACCGCACGCGAGCGACGGCACACCCATCTACCGCGGCGCCTGCCGAGGCCTTTCTGCCGAGGAGGTTACCCGTCGCAGCATCCTGCGCGCTCCGGCCACGCGCCTGCGCGTGCCTGCCGTCGACGACCTCGCAGACGATGTGATTGAATTCGTGGACCGCACGTATGGTGCCCAATGCGAGGCGCTCGCCACCGAGTGCGGCGACTTTTTGGTGCGCCGCAGCGACGGCGTGTTTGCCTACCAGCTAGCTGTGGTAGTCGACGACGCCGCCATGGGCGTCACCGAGGTCGTGCGCGGATGCGACCTGCTGGGCTCCACGCCGCGCCAAATCTACCTGCAGCATCTGCTGGGACTTCCCACGCCGCGCTACGCACATATTCCGCTGCTCATGTCGCCGGATGGCCGCCGCCTTTCCAAGCGCGACTGCGATCTGGACCTGGGCGAACTACGTGCCCGCTTTGGCACGCCCGAGGCACTGCTGGGATGGCTCGCCGGGCAAACGGGCATCGCGCCGGACACCACGCCGCGCTCTGCCGAGCAGCTGGTCGAGCACTTTAGCTGGGACGTCATCCGCGCGCATCGGGAGAACATCACTGTAACGGTCGAGTAGCCAGCCACCCCACCCCTACGCAACATCCCAGGGCTGGAGTTCGTCGCCCAGGCGAACGATGCAGTCGTAGAGCACAGTGTGGCGCTCGGCCGGGTTGGCATCCCGATGAAAATGCCCGTAGTACCAGCGCTTGTAATCCAAGCGGTCTTCCAGCTCATCGAAAAATGCCGTAAGTCGATCAACCGTGGGGCAATTCCAGCCGGGTGCCGGATAAAGCGTGGGCGAAAGCATGCGCGTGGAGCAGGTGTGGGTGACCACGTAGTCGACCTTCCAGCCCACACTGTCGAGCTTTGCCCGTGCCTCATCAAAGTTGCGCTCGTCCGGAAGCTCCTGCGGCCACCAACTCGAATACGGAATGCGGTATTCTTTGTCCACGCTCGTGGCGCCGCCCATGGTAAAGATCGTTGAGCCATCAAGCTCAAAAACCTCGCCGCGCGTCAGGCGCCGTATGGGAGAGGTATCCGACAGGCGCTGCGTCAACCCGCCGTGCCACATCTCCATGGGGCGCTCCGCCCAGTGATCGAAACGCTCGTGGTTTCCGTCGACAAACAGCACCGTATAGGGGCGCGACTCCAGTCAGGCGATATCGGCGCACTCCTCGGCAGAGAAATCCCATGGAAAGCCAAAGTCACCAGCGACGATGAGATAGTCGTCACTCGTCAGACTATCCCCAAGCTCCCAGTCGCGAAGCTTTTGCATGTCGAGCCCACCGTGAATGTCGCCCGTCACATAGACCGTCATCGGATTACCACTTCCCTGTAAGTCGCTAGCCCGCATTCTGCGCGATCACTAAGCCAACCGTTCCAGCCCTTCCATCCCTTAGGGCTTACCCCTCGTTCTTCATCCAAACGGGTCAAGCACCCAAAAAACCAGATCGAGCACACCGCCGGTCATCATGGCGCCGGCAAGGGCCATACAAACGTGCAGAGAACTGGCGCTTCGGAGCGCGTCGAATGGCCTCAGAACAGCCAGCAGCGCGACCGCTGCGCCGGCAAGGCACAGCGCGAGGCACGGCCCCGCGTCCTTGACGCACTTCTTTGCGAGATGCTTGGTGTTGTCACTCATTGGTATCGAACTCCTTAGAGGGTCGCTGCTCGGGTACATACCGCCGCGGCAGAGTGAAGCGGCAGGGTAAGTGTCACATGCCGTGCGGACACAGCTGAAAGCCCCCGCGCAAAAAACAGCGCGCCGCAGGATTCGTATCACCTGCGGCGCACCGAAAATGATCCGCTTTCCTCCGTCCCCAACGGATCAGCTGAGTTGGTGCCGCTTGACGGAAAGGAAGGAGCCGGCAGCGTCACGAGCTGCGGAAATGTCGCTAGGCATAGGAAACAGACGCGCTCCAACCGCCCTAGGCCCCAAACCTACCCATTAAGAAATCGACTGCGGAAACGATTTTGATGCCGTCGATGTCGGTCGGATGGCTTCCCCGGCGAACGACGATGATCTTCTCGTAACCGCCGGTAATCTTCTCGAGCGATCTGAGCTCAAATGGACGCAGCTCGCGCTTACGCGTCGCCTCCTCGTCAATCGACTCTGTGACCTGAATAAACTTACGATCCGAGCCGTCGCCAATTGCAACGAAGTCGATTTCGGCATCTCGAAGATGACCCGTGAAGACTTGGTATCCGTCATAGACGAGACGATTGTAAACGGCATTCTCGAGAACACGCCCGCTGTCACTGCCGCGATACCCATCCAAGAAGGCTCGAAGCCCCAGATCCTCAATGTAGAACTTACCACCGGTCTTTAAAATGTACAGACCCTTAATATCAAATCGGCGCGCGTGCGAAAAGATATAAGTCTCCTCAAGGGCGGACACACAAGTGTCCACGACGCCGTGCGAGGATTTCACCCCGTTCTCTGCCAGCGTTCCAACGATCTTATTAATTGATGTCGGGTTTGAAATGTTATCAGCCAAGTAGGAAGTGACGCGGTCGAGTACACTCCTGCTCGTCACCGATCGCCTGCCACGTCGAGCCTCTCGAGCCAAAATGTCACGCACGACTATTGACTTGTACGTGCTCCAGATGTAGTCTTTCATTTCCTGCTCTGGCAGCTTTGAGGCGGCGAGGAACGGCAGGCCTCCAAACATCAAATAACGGTCGAGAAGCTCGTCGAGCGCAACGATGTCCTCCTGCCCAAATACAGCGAGCCTGTTTGTGATATTGGTCGGACCGAGAAAGTCGACGTATTCCGAAAAAGTAAGTGGATGCATCCGAATCTCGACATACCTGCCCGAGATTAAGGTCGCAATCTCTGACGAGAGGAGAAAAGCATTCGAACCCGTGACATATATATCGCAGTCCCGGTCGACACGAAGTGCGTTAATCGCCTTCTCCCATCCGGCAACCTCCTGGAGCTCGTCGAAGAAGAGATAGCACCTCTTACCAGCAGGCATTAGGCCGTCGACGTGGCGGTAAAGCTCTCGCCAATCACGCACGCCCTCCAGCTCAAACGACTCCATCTTAAAGGTCAAAAGACACTCGGATGGAACGCCGTTATCCTCCAAATGTTTGCGCATCATGTCCAGAAGCGTCGATTTGCCACAACGGCGCATACCCGTTACGACCTTGATGACATCCGCATCACGAAAGGCGATCAACTTTTCGAGATATCGATTTCTGGGAACCATCCGTTTATCCATCGCACGCCCCAATCTGCAAGTTTTTCTCACAGCATGACAAGAATTTGCGAGTTTTGCAAGTTTTTCTCACGTAGCGACAAGAACCTGCATATCCGTCCGTGGCCATTTGCAGTCGGATTCTGGCGAGGCCATGACAAGCAGCTTGCCACATGGCCGACACGGAGCCATGGCATGCGCGGAATCTTGGGGGCCGGACTTCTCCCAGCAGCCAATAAGACGAAAACACATACACATAGATAGAGAGGCCCAGCAAGACACGGCACCAAGGCCGCAGCCACAAACTTGAGTAGCCGATAGTCTTAAAATCACATACGCCCAAAACACGAACGATCGATCTGTTATCCTGGCGCCAACATAGTCTTTCGAAAGGTTTGGCCGGGATGACTACGCAGCAGCAGATTGATATTGAATTCGACTCGCTTGCACGCGAGAACGATTCACCCAAGCTCATCGCCAACTCAAAGGCGACAGGCGGAACACTACTATCCGTTATCAAGGAGCAGCTCTCAACCTGCGGCTCTTTTGACTTTTGCGTAGCGTTTGTTGCAGACGGCGGCCTTCAAATCCTGGTCGAGACGTTCCAGGAGCTCAAGCAGCGTGGCATTAAGGGCAGGCTGCTCACGTCCACCTATCTCAACTTCAACTCACCCGATGCCTTTCGCAAGCTCCTGGAATACGACAACATGGAAGTTCGCGTATTCCAGGGTAATCTGCATGCCAAGGGATACATTTTTGATAAGGGCGAAACCAGCACGGTCATCGTCGGCAGCTCGAACATGACGCAGACCGCCCTCACCTGTAATAAAGAATGGAACGTGCTGTACCAGACTGTCGAGAACAGCCGCCTACTCAGCGAACTGAGGGGCGAGTTCAATTCGTTGTGGAACGACACCTCAACCGTTTTGCTTTCCCAAGACTGGATTGAGAACTATGCCGCATATCGATCGGCACATCCGTCAAAGCCCAAATCGAAACCGACGTTCCAGGCAACTGTTAGCCCAACCACGAACGACCTCGAAGAAATCAAGCCCAATAAAATGCAGCAGCGCGCCCTTGAGGCGCTCGGTGTAATCCACCGCAAAGGCGAGACCCGTGCATTGCTGGTCTCGGCAACCGGCACTGGCAAGACCTTCCTTTCGGCGTTCGACGTGCTCGCAACTAAACCCCGGCGCATCCTCTTTCTTGCGCACCGCCGACGCATTATAGACGCCTCCCGTGTAAGCTACGAACGGCTCTTAGGTAGTACCTATACGTTCGACACCTATCAAACTGGCAAGAATATAAGCAATGCCACCTGCGTGTTTGCCATGTGTTCTTCGGTCGCCAAACATCTGAGCGGTTTCCGTCCCGATGAGTTCGACTACATCGTCATCGACGAGGCCCACCGCACGGGATCTCAGAGCTACCAATCCATCATGTCGTACTTTACGCCTCGGTTTTATCTGGGCATGACCGCTACACCTAATCGCACCGACGGCTACGACGTCTTTGCCCTTTTCAATCACGTCATCGCGTTCCAGATCACGCTGCAGGACGCTTTGGCCGAAGAGATGCTAGCCCCCTTCCATTATTTTGGCATTCACGATCTGGAGATTGACGATGAGACGGTCGAAGATACCGCTCTGTTCGGGCGTTTGACGTCCGATGAACGCGTGCGTCACATCACCGAGAAGATCGAAGAATATAGCGTCGCCAAAAGCAACCGCAGGGGCTTAATTTTCTGCAATCGAAACGCCGAGGCCGAAGAACTGTCGCGCAAATTCAACGTTCTCGGATATCGAACGGCTGCGATTAGCGGTCAAGATTCCGATGAAGTCCGCGATGCCGCGATCAGCCAACTTGAAGCCGGCGAGCTCGAGTACATTTTCTCGGTCGATATTATGAACGAGGGCGTCGACATCCCCTCGCTCAATCAGATCATCATGCTTCGACGCACCGACTCCGCAATCATCTTTGTTCAGCAGCTCGGACGAGGTTTGCGCCTGAATGATGGCAAGGAATACGCACTGGTACTAGACTTTATTGGCAATTACCAGAGCAACTTCTTGGTGCCCATCGCGCTTTCGGGTGACAAGACGTACAACAAAGACCGTCTGCGTCGTCTCGTCCAAGAGAGCGATTCGGCGATCCCCGGATGCTCAACGGTAAGCTTCGATCGTATTTCCGAAGCTCGCATCTATAAGGCCATCGACGGCGGCGACTTTACCTCCGTCAGATTTTTGAAGAACGAATATCTCGACTTGCGTCAGAAACTCGGCAAGATTCCATCGCTGCTCGAATTTGATCGTAATGGCTCCATCGATCCGCTGCTTATCTTCAAGAACAGCGGTCTGGGGTCCTACCACGCATTTCTTTCCAAATACGAGCCGGGCTACACAGTCCATTTTTCCTCTGATCAAAACAAGATTCTCAAATTTATTTCTCAAAAGCTCGCCGCGGGCAAGCGATTTGAAGACCTCTATTTGCTTCAAACGCTCGTCGAAGCCGGACACGAGGGCTACCAGCATATGCGCGAGGCTGCGCTTAGGAACTACCGCGCACAGCTTAAGGACAGCGCCGTTAGGTCGGCAATCGCAGTCCTTAAGGGCGACTTTGCCACTCCTAAGGATTTCGTTTCCCTGCTTATTGACGATGGAGCCGGACCTCGTCTGACCGAAGCGTTTGCGACCGCCCTGCGCAACGCAGAGTTCAAGCGTCAGATTCTCGAGGTGCTAGATTTTGGTATTGCGCGCAACCGACTCGACTATGCCGAGACGTACGAAAACACAAATTTCGTTCTCAACGCCAAGTACACGTACGAAGAGGTTTGCCGCTTGATGAACTGGGAAAAGAACATCAACGGCCAAAATCTTGGCGGCTACTTCTACGACGAGAAGACCAATACATTCCCCGTATTTATTAACTATGACAAGGCACCCGACATTAGCGAGTCCATTCAGTATGAAGACCGCTTTGTTTCGCCGAGTAAGCTAGTTGCAATCTCTAAGAACAACCGCACGCTCAACTCCCCCGAGATCCAGCGACTGCAGACATGGCCAGGAAACGGCCTGAAGACGTATTTGTTTATGCGTAAGAACAAGGACGATAAGGGCGGTAGGGAGTTCTATTTCTTAGGCGAAATGCATCCGACCGGCGAGTTCGAAGCTATTAAAACTAAGAGCGGCGACAACGCCGTCGAAATCGAATATGAGCTCAATGCGCCCGTGCGTCAGGACATTTATGAGTTTATGCTCAGCGCTCTTAGTGAAGCCGAGTAACAAAAAGGAGCGAGGCACCATGTGGCGCCCGCCCCTTTCTTACTTAAGCCCGAGTTTCTTTTCGAGCTCCCTAACGACTTTAACGTCCGCCGGAAGCCAATCGACATCCCACAGGTTATTGGTATCGAGCCACTTCATGTCCTCGTGAGCGTGCTCTTTGAACTCCCCGGAAAGGATGTTAGCTAGGTAGCACTGCATCGACAGGTGGAACGCCTCGTAATCGTGTTCGACCGTGCAAAGATAGTCGAGGTTGCCGATCGTGACCTCGAGCTCTTCTTGAATCTCGCGCACGATTGCCTGCTCGCCGGTCTCGCCCGGCTCGAGCTTGCCGCCCGGAAACTCCCAGCCGTCTTTAAACTCGCCGTAGCCGCGCTGGCAGCTCAGGATTTTCCCGTCCTTCTGAATAATCGCTGCTGCAACATTGATTGATTTCATAACCAGTTATCACCTCTCCAGTTGAGCCCAGCCAGTATAG
>USMA01000007.1 GCA_900555765.1 uncultured Collinsella sp. | reverse complement strand
GGTCAGGCAGAAACGCCATGTTCTCCACGGCCAGACGTTCGTCGTAGGCGGCCATCTTATCGAGCGACTCGCCCGTGCGCAGCGATGCGCGCACCAGCAGCTCGTTATCGTACAGCGGAATCCCCAGCTCATTGGCGAGGATACGGCCAATCTCGTGGCCCTCGGCACCAAAGTCGCGCGCGATGGTAATGACCACAGGACTCTTCTTGTTCTCCAGATCGCTCATCGCGATTCCTTTCTCTGTGTGACAAAGAGACAGTCCCTTTGTCACATTCATTTTGCCCCTGCCTTCGTCCTGGTTTCCCAAGTGCGGCAGATTGCCCCGAAAGAGGAGCGCCGCGTACTAAATGTACGCAAGCGACGATTGAGGGGCAAGGTGCCGTGCTTGGGGAAGCAGGACTATGCGGCCACGATGCGGCGCTGATAGGCTCGGACCAGCAGCGAGATACCAAAGTTGAGCACAAAGTACATCGCAAACACCAGGCCGTAGAGCATAAGAACCTGCGACAGGTCGATCGCGTGGGCCATCACGACGTTTGCCGTGTACATGAGCTCGGCCACGTTAATGCCCGAAAGATACGAACTGTCCTTGATGACAGTCGTGCACTGGCTAAACAGCGCCGGAATGATCGTCTTAAACGTCTGCGGCAGAATGATGTAGCGCATGGTGGCAAAGAAGCCGAAGCCCTGGCTCTGCGCTGCCTCAAACTGGCCGCGCGGAATCGAGTTGAGGCCTCCGCGCACAATCTCGGCCATAACGGCGCTGGTAAACAGCGTAAAGGCGATGGTCGAAATCACAATGTCCAAACCCTGTACCGTAAAGTAGATAAACAGGATCCACAGCAGGTTCGGCGTGCAGCGGAACAGCTCGATATAGGCGCTCACCAAAATACGGAACGGGCGGGGCGCATAGCTCTTAACGAGCGCCAGCACCGTGCCAAAGATGAGCGAGAAAAAGATCGACAGCGCCGAGATCTCTATGGTCTTAACAAAGCCGCCCCAAATGTAGAGCAGGTTGGTCGCGTTGAAGATTTCCATGCGCTAGGCCTCCTCTACGTTGTCGAGCCCCAGCTCGGCCAGGCTCACGCCGCGCGGACGCTCCTTGGAGCGGCGCTCGAGCCACTGCACCAGCATGGCGAGCGGAAAGCAGATGATGAAGTACATAAGGCAGCAGACGATGTACCCCTGCAGGTAGCCGTACAGACTCACAAAGTTGTCGGAACGGTACATAAGGTCGCCGCCGGCCACAAGCGCCAACACCGACGTGTTCTTGACCAGGTTGAGCGCCTGGTTACACAGCGGCGGCAAAATGATCTTGAATGTCTGGGGCAGCACGATGTACCAGTATGCCTGCGCACGGGTGAAGCCCTGGCTCTGGGCCGCCTCCATCTGACCGCGCGGAACCGCCTCGATACCAGTGCGGATGACCTCCGAAATGTAGGCCGCGTGATACAGGCCCACACCCAAGAAGCCCAGCACGAACGGCGCGATGCGCACCGGCTGGTCGGCACCAGTTATGGCCTGCAAAAACTGCGGACCGGCCATGTACATAAAGAGCACCTGCACGGGCAACGGGGTGTTCTGGTAAAACTCCACGTACACGCGGCTTATGGCGCGCAGCACGCGCGAGCGAGTGGTAGAGAACACGCCCAGCAGCGTGCCCAGCACCAGCGACAGCAGCAGACCGGCAACGACCACTTGCAGCGTCACGCCAAAGCCCTCCCAGAAGGGCCCCATGTTTTGAAATGTCGTCGACCAACGGTCGGCGTCAAATAATCCTTCGAGCATTTGATTCCTTCCTTGGACGATGCGCCTATACAAGACCCCAGGTCTTGACCTCTTGGTCGAGCCAGCCGTCGGCCAGGCGATCGCAAATCACCTGATCGACCACGGCCGAAAGGTCGCAGCCCTTCTTGGTCGCCACGCCGTAGCCCTGCTCGCCAAACTTAACCTCGGGCTGCAGCAACTCAACGGTCTCGTTCATGTAACCGGCCAGCGTGGAGCGGTCCATGGCAAAGACGGCGATATTGCCGGCGTCGAGCGAACTCTTGATGATGGGGTAGCCGCTAAAGGCCCTAAACTCGGGCTTGCAGCTAAAGCCGTTGGCCTTGATCATCTGCTCGATCAGGCCCTGCGTGGTAGCACCCTGGCTCACGCCAATGACCTTGCCGTCCAGATCCTCAATCGAAGTAAAGCCCGAACGCTTCTTGACCATGAGTCCCACGTAGTCGGTGCGGTACGGCGTCGAGAAATCCCAGCTCTTCTTGCGCTCGCCGGTGATGGTGTAGGTCGCCGCGACCACGTCAAGTTGGCCGTTGTCGATCAGCGGGCCGCGCGTCTTGGGCGTTACGTCGGTAAACTCGACAAGCTCTTTGGCGCGGGCCTCCTTGTAGCTCACGCCAAAGACGGCAGCGGCAATCTGGTAGCACAAATCGACTTCCATGCCCTCAAAGCGGTCCTTGGCGGTGTCGTAATAGCCGTAGCCGGGAACATCCTTCTTAACGCCGGCATTCAGATGGCCACGCGACTTAATGGCCGCAAGCTTGGACCCCTTGTCAGAGCCCTCACCGCTGGTGGAGTTGCCGCAACCGGTAAGCGCGGTCCCCGTCAGCGCGAGCATGCCGGCGCCCGCCAGCTGCAAAAAGTGACGGCGCGACACGGCCGCCCTCGTCATATCCGTCATGTCCATCACCGCGCCTAGTGCAAAATCTTGGACAGGAACTCGCGGCAGCGCGGGTTCTCGGGGTTATCGAAGAAGTGCTCGGGCGTGCCCTCCTCCAGAATGCGGCCGTCCTCCATAAAGATGACGCGGTCGGCCACCTGGCGCGCAAAGCCCATCTCGTGCGTCACGCAGATCATGGTGATGTCCTCCTGCGCGAGCTCAATCATAACGTCCAGAACCTCCTGGACCATCTCGGGGTCGCGCGCCGAGGTCGGCTCGTCAAACAGGATGATGGGCTGCTTGGTGCACAGGGCACGGGCGATGGCGATGCGCTGCTGCTGACCGCCCGAGAGGTTCTGCGGATACTCGCCGGCCTTATGCGCCATGCCGACGCGCTTGAGCGCGGCGATGGCGATCTCGGTCGCCTCCTCTTTGCTCTTCTTTTGCAGCTTGATGGGCGCGAGCGTCAGGTTGCCCAGCACCGTCATGTTGGGATACAGGTTGAACTGCTGAAACACCATGGAGCTGTACTTGCGAGCCATCTCCAGGTGATTCTTTTTGGTGAGCGGCGTACCGTCGATGACGACCTCGCCCGACGTGGGCTCCTCCAGATAATCGACGCAACGGATCAGCGTCGACTTACCCGAACCGGAAGGCCCGATCATTACGAGCTTCTCGCCGCGCTTGACGGTGAGATTGATATCTTTGAGCACATGCAGGTCGCCAAAGTACTTGTTGAGATGCTTGATCTCGATCATGTCTGCCATGAATGTCCCTTCCCTGCGTTTACACGAGTTGAACTATTGTACGGAAAGAACCGCGTTTCCGCAGCCCACACTACATTCCAGTAAAGACCCCGCAACCTTCCGCCTAGTCATTGGGGACAGACTTAAATGAGTACCCAGCCCAGCAAACGGGGCGCGACCGCTATGGTCACGCCCCCCTCGACATCAGCTATGTGTCGGCCGGCACTTACGCCAATTTCGCTCCGACGATCTTTGCTGCTGCCGGCTTGTCGAAGTTGCCGCCGGTGGCCTTGCCGAGTGCACCCATAACCTGGCCCATCTGCTTCTTGGACGTAGCGCCCAGCTCGGCGATGACCTGCTCGATCAGGGCCTCGAGCTCCTCGCCCGAAACCTGCGCAGGCAGCAGGCTCTCCAGAATCTTGACCTGCTCGGTCAGGTTGTCAGTACGCTCTTGGTCGGTGCCGGCCTTGATGGACATCTCCAGCGTCTCGCTCGTCTGCTTAATCAGACGCTTGATCATGCTGTTGACGTCTTCCTCGGTCACATCGCGGCGCTCGTTGACCTCAATATTCTTCACCTCGGCCTTGACCTGGCGAATGATGGACAGGCGAACCTTGTCCTTAGCCTTCATGGCCGCGATCATTTCCTTCTGCAGCTCTTCGTTGGTCATCTGCAAATCCTCCTCAATAGCGTGGGCGGCACTCGCGCGGGCACCGCCCCATGATTACTCAGTCGTCGACGAATCGTCAGTCGAACTCTTGGTGACGCCCTTCAGGCTCACGTTATAGGGTACGTCCTTGGGCATGGGGTTAACGGTGATGTCGGCGTCTTTCTTGTACTGCTCCAGCCACTCGCTGTACGCGGTGCTTGCCGCCTGCGTCTTCACCACGTTGGAGACGTACTTCTTGATGTCCTTGGGCACCTGCTTAATGTCATCGACCTGATTATCGACATGGAAGTAGTCGGTGCACTTGATGATGTGGTAACCATAGGTCGACTCGACGACATCGCTCACATCGCCCTTGTTGAGGCCCTCGAGTGCCGCCTGGTAGCTGTCGACGAAGGTGGTGAGCTTGTCCCAGCCCACATCGCCCTTCTTATCCTTGGAGCCGGTATCGTCGGAGTACTGCTTTACGGCGTCCTCAAAGCTCAGCTCGCCGGAGTTGATCTTGTCCAGGCACTCCTGTGCCTTGGCCTTGGCGGCGGCCTTGTCCTCGTTGGAGGCGTCGGAATCGACCTTGATCAGAATATTCGACGAGCGACGGGCGTCATTGTAGTTGGACAGGTTCTCGTTGATGTAATCGACAATCTCGCTGTCCTTGGGCTTGCTTGTAGGCGCTACCGCATCCTTGAGTTTCTGCTGCGCCAGGCTCTCCTTGAGCGAGTCCTTGTAGGTGTCCTCGGTATAGCCGTAGGTCTTAAGCGTCTTCTTAAAGGCCTTGGCGCCGCCGGCACTCTTGCAGGCGTCCTTCCAGGCCTTCTCGACCTCCTCGTCCGAGACGGTCACGCCGTTTTCCTTCTGCGCTTGCTGAAGCAGAATCTGCTGCGTGTAGGAGTCAATGAGCTGCTTGCGATACTTCTTGGGCGTGAGGTCGTTGTCGACCAGGTACTGCGCCCAGTCCTTGTCCTTGGTGTAGCCGTAGGACGTACGCATGCTCATGATCTGCTTGGTCACGGTGTCCTCGGAGAGGTTGGTGCCGTTGATAGGTGCAGCAACACCGCCGGTCAGCTTGTAGCCCGAGGTGTCCTCTGCCTGCGACATAAGGCCGGAGCACGCCATGGCCGAGACGGAAAGCAGCATCGCCAGCACGCCGATGACCACCAGAACGATCTTGACGGTCTTAGACACGTACGTCTTGCGCTGCTTCTTACGAGAGCTGGAGGCAGCGCGAGCCTGCTGCTCGGGCGTCGGCGCGGCCTCGGAGTTCTTTTTCTTGTTTGCCATAGTTGGCCTTTCGCATCACGAATCGAACAAACGCCATTGTGTCACAACGCAGCCCCCGCGGCACGCTTGGTGCATTGGGGACAGGTTAATCTGCACCATTTTGGTGCAAAGGGGACAGCTCTGGCAGCCGGCAGTTAGGGACAGTCCCCAAGCGCCGGCTCAGCCCCACCTTAGAAGTGACAGCGGATGGCGTCGACCATGCCCTGGGGCGTGGTCTGGCCGAGCACGTCGGCTGCGGCATCGGCGTCCATAAAGATGTTCATGAGCGCCTGCAGGGCCTCGACCTGACCGCCCGGCTCGGCGATGCCCAGATTGATGACGATCTGCGCCGGCACCGGAGCGCCCATGCCAGCCATAGCGTTAAATGTCACGGGCGCGGCGGGCTTCACCACCGCGATATAGGGCTTGGCCACAAATCCCGGATCGGTATGCGGAATGGCAATGTTTGCCGCCGGCATGGCAAGACCCGTGGGATAGGCATCCTCGCGCGTGCGAACGGCGTCGAGCCAACCGGACGCAATGTAGCCACGTGGTGCAAGCTCGCCCTCGAGCCGCGCAAACACCTCATCCGGCGTTGCACACTCCCAATCAAAAAACACCAGCTCAGGCGTAAACAGCGCTTCGTTATCCGCCATGCGCTCACCTCTCTCACCTAGTCACCTGCGACGTGCTTGAATGACCAGTCGTTAAAGAACGTCCCCGATGACTACCTAAAACAAAAGGTGGCCACGCGCGCCTTGGCGCCAATGACCACCCTGACTACTCGGCTAAATTGTACTGTGCACCGCTAGCCGCGGGGTGCATCAATTGCGACCTTGCCGCTCTCCAGCACGTGGACACGGCCGTCGGCGAGCATCTGAACAACCTCGGGATACAGCACGTGCTCAATCGCGTGGATGTGCTCCTCGAGCGTGTCGACATCCCAACCTTCCTCGACAGCCAGCGCGCGCTGGGCGATGATGGGACCGTTGTCGTAGATCTCGTTGGCAAAATGCACGGTCACGCCAGTTACCTTGACGCCGCGCGCAAAGGCGTCGTCAATCGCATGCGCACCGGTAAAGCTCGGCAGCAGCGCCGGATGCAAGTTGACCACGCGGTTGGGAAACGCCGCCAGCAGCGGCGTGTGCACCATGCGCATGTAGCCGGCCATGACCACATACTCGCAGCCGCGCTCGAGAAGCTCGTGCGCGATGATCTCGTCGGCGGCAATAGGGTCGGCATAGACATCCTTGGACAGTGTGAGCGTCTGGATGCCCGCGCGCTCAGCGCGCTGCAAACCCTTAGCCGAAGGACGGCTCGACACCACAAGCTCAATCGAAGCGTTGAGCTTGCCGGCAGCGATCAGATCGATCAGCGCTTGCAGGTTGGTACCCGAACCGCTGATGAGCACACCGATCTTGAGCGGCTCGGCCGTATCGGTGCCGGTCGGACGGGTATAGGGCACAAAGTCCAGGCCCTCGGCGGCAGCCATCTGCTCGTTAGCGCTCATCGGAGTACACGACCTTACCGGAACCCTCGACGCACTCACCCACGCGGAACGGCTTCTCGCCCAGCGCAATCAGGGCCTCGGTAACCGCGGCCTCGTCCTCGGGGGCGACGATCAGGCACAGGCCAACGCCCATGTTGAAGGTCTTGCATGCCTCGTTGGGCGCGAGCTCGGCCTGGCGCGACACGTAGGTGATGACGGGCGGAACGTCCCAGCCCATCTCGGCGCCGTTGCGGGTGACCACGGCGTCGACGTCGTCGGCGAGCGCGCGGTTGAGGTTCTCGGTGATGCCGCCACCGGTGATGTGGGCGATAGCGTGCACGTTGGCGCCGCCGCGCAGCAGCTCCAGAATCGGCTTGACATAGATGCGCGTGGGGGCCAACAGGGCGTCTGCCAGCGATGCGCCGCCAAGCTCCTCGAGCGGACGGCTCAGCTCCTCGGCCTTAGCGGCGGCCTCGGACGTGCCCGGCTTAATGCCGTCGACGCCGATGACCTTGCGCACGAGCGAGTAGCCGTTGGAGTGCACGCCGGTGGAAGGCAAACCCAGGATCACATCGCCCGGGCGGACGTTTGCGGGGTCGAGCATCTTGGGACGGTCGACGACACCCACGGTAAATCCGGCGAGGTCGTAGTCGACAGGCGCCATGACGCCGGGGTGCTCGGCCATCTCGCCGCCCACGAGCGCGCAGCCCGCGAGCTTGCAGCCGTCGGCCACACCCTTGATGATCTTTGCCATGTGCCCGGCCTCGATGTGACCGATGGCAACGTAGTCCAGGAAGAACAGCGGCTCGGCGCCCGAAGCCAGAATGTCGTTGACGCACATAGCGACCAGGTCCTGGCCCACCGTCTCGTGACGGTCCATGATCTGGGCGAGCACGAGGTTGGTGCCCACGCCGTCGGTACCGCTAATCAGAATCGGGTCTTCCATATCCTTAAGCGCGGCGGCCGAGAATAAGCCACCAAAGCCACCGATACCGCCGATGACCTCGGGACGGTTGGTGTCCTTAACCATTTGCTTAATAGCGTCGACGGCGCGGCCACCCTCGGCGGTATCGACGCCGGCGTCCTCGTACGTCACATGCTTGCTGTCGCTCATCTGAGCCTTCCTCTCCCACTACCGTGGCGCCGCCCGGGCGCCAAACGGTGCTCATAGTTGCGTTCATTTCGGCGCGCGCCATAACAGCACGCGCCGTCATATCAACAAAACAGCAGGTAAAACCTACCAAAATAAACCTATCCCCACATGGCAGGTTTTAGGCCTCGCCGTGTTCCTCTTCCCAGCTGCGGTCGTCGTATTTCTCGACCACGGCGTCGTCGTCAAAGTGCAGCGGCTTATCCAGGTTGCGGGGCTTAAAGCCCTCCATAAACTTGTCGCGGCCAAAGCTCTCGGGAATCGCCACGGGGTAGCGGCCGGTAAAGCACGCATCGCAGTAGCCGCCCTTGGGCATGACCTTCAGCAGGCCCTCGACCGAAAGGAAAGCCAGCGAATCAGCGCCAATGTACTCGCAAATCTCGTCGACCGTTTTGTTGGCGCTGATAAGCTGCGACTGCACGTCGGTATCGATGCCGTAGAAGCACGGCCAGATGACCTCGGGCGAGTTGATGCGGATATGAATCTCCTTGGCGCCGGCGTTGCGCAGCATCTTGACGAGCTGCACCATGGTGGTGCCGCGCACGATGGAGTCGTCGATGACGACCAGGCGCTTGCCCTCGATGTTGTCGCGCAGCGGGTTGAGCTTCATGCGCACGCCCATGGCGCGCAGCTCCTGCGTAGGCTCGATAAACGTACGGCCCACATAGCGGTTCTTGATAAGGCCCTCGCCAAAGGGAATGCCGCTCTCGCGCGAATAGCCCTCCGCGGGCGGCAGACCGGAGTCGGGCACGCCGATGACCAGGTCGGCCTCGACGGGCTCCTCATGTGCCAGCTGACGACCCATGTCGTAACGGCAGGCATAGACGCTCTTGCCGTTCATGATGGAGTCGGGGCGGGCAAAGTAGACCTGCTCAAAGATGCAGTTTGCGGGCTCTTCGGCTGCAGGCACGCCCTGCTCGGATACCAGACCCTCGGCGCTGATGCGCAAAATCTCGCCGGGACGGACGTCACGGACGTACTCGGCACCCACGATGTCGAGCGCGCACGTCTCGGAGGCAACGACCCAGCCGCCGGCGCGCGTGACATGGACGGCGGAGTCGACCGTCGAGGCACCGTCTTGCGAGGGCAGCTGCGAAACAGAAGCGGCATCGGCCTGGTCCAGACCTTCGTCCACCAGCTTGCCCAGCACGAGCGGGCGAATGCCGTGCGGATCGCGGAATGCGTAGAGCGCCTGCTCGTTGATGAGCGTCATGGCGTAGCCGCCGCGCACGAGCTCCATGGTCTTGCGAATGCCCTCGCGCAGATGACCCGTACGCTGGGTAAAGTAGCCGATAAGCTTGGTCGCGACCTCGGAATCCGAATTGGAGAGGAACGGCACGCCCAGCTCGATCAGCTGGCGGCGCAGCTCGTCGGTGTTGACCAGAGTGCCGTTGTGAGCAAGCGCGATAATGACGCTGTTGATGGTAGAAAGATGCGGCTGCGAGGCTTCCCAGCTCTTGGCACCGGCGGTGCCATAGCGCACGTGGCCCACGGCCAGCTGGCCGGAGAGCGTCGACAGGTCGGCGTTGGAGAACACGCGATCGAGCAGTCCCAGGTCTTTGCGAACCATAACCGTGCCGCCATCACCCACGGCGATTCCCGCCGATTCCTGGCCGCGATGCTGCAGCGCGCGCAGACCAAAGTACGTCAGTCGAGCCACATCGCGATCGGGTGCCCACACACCAAAAATGCCGCATTCCTCATGCAGCTGGTCGGAGTCCGGATCATACGTCGACATGGTCTTCACCTGTCCCGCGGCACGCTCGGCCGCGCGGATGGTTTCTTGAGACATGGCATCCCCTCAGAGCCTCGTTATTTGGCGTTACCTGCCCTATTATACGCACGGCAAGACAAGCACTCCCGCGCATGAACAGCGCTTTTTAAAAGCCCACCGAGCTTATAATCCGTTTTGCAGCCAAACATTTTATTGGGCAACCGCCTCGGGGCCGACGATCCCGCATACTTCCATTGCGACGTGTCTCGCCCGCCGTTGGGGCTTGCATTGTTGCAATTGGGACGTTCGTCCTGTCTTTTGGCAGGTCGGCGGCGTATCCTTGTACCTACAGCAAAACGAGAAAGGTTATGTATGGATCGAAACGAACTCGACCCCAGCGTCCCCAGCGCCACGGAGGTCAAGAAGATCCCCCTCATCATTAAGGTGTACGCCGTCCTGTGCATCCTGTCCGGCGTGGGCACGCTCCCTTCGGTCGGCGCCTTTATGTGGCAGGTCATCACCGCGCTCATCAACGGCAACGCCGCCGCCAAGCTCGGCGACAACACGCTCGTCGCGGTCGGCCTTATCGTCGCCGGCATCATGCTCTCGGCTGCCAGTGCTGTCATCTTGATCATCTTTGGCCTAGACCTCATCAAGAACCAGCGTCGCAATGCCGCCCGTCTGTCCTATATCCTTATCGCGTTTACCGTCGTCGAGCTTTTGGTTGACGTGATGCTCCAGGGCATCGGGCCCTTCTTGCTGCGCCCTGCCATCCAGCTCGGCATCCTCGTCGCACTTTCGGCCACCGTCGACCCCACGCTGCGCCAGGAGCGCGAGCTGCAGCGCCGTCTGCAGGAGATGCTCGACCGCGACGCCGCCGCCGAGGGCATGCTCGGGCGCGATGAAACCGGCGAAGGCTACATCAAGCTCAACTACTTCAACCTGTTCTGGGTATTCTTTGTCTGCTGCATACTCGGCCTGGTCCTGGAGGATATCTGGCATATGACCGTCAACGATCCGGGTGTCTACCAGGACCGCGCCGGTATGCTGTTTGGCCCCTTCAGCCCCATCTACGGCTTTGGTGCCGTGCTCATGACCATGGTGCTCAACCGCTTCTATAAAAAGAACCCCATCATCATTTTCCTGGTGAGCGCCCTGCTCGGCGCCAGCTTTGAGGTGTTCGTGGGCTGGTTTATGCAGACCGCGTTTGGCGTGGTCTCGTGGAGCTACTCGCACATAACGCTGTTCGGTATGCCCGACCCGCTCGTGGTCCTCACGGGCGGACGCACCTGCACGGGCTTCGCCTGTCTGTGGGGCCTGGGCGGCCTCATCTGGATCAAGCTGCTGCTGCCGAGGCTGCTCAAGCTCATCAACATGATTCCGTGGAAGAGCCGCTACTCGGCTACCGTCATCTTCACCATCATTATGCTGGTCGATGGCGTTATGACGCTGCAGTCGCTCGATTATTGGTATCAGCGCGTCAACGGCACGGAACCGGATATTCCCGTTGCGCAGTTCTACGGCAAGTATTTCGATAATGACTTTATGGAGAATCGCTTCCAGAGCATGACCATGAGCCCCAAGGATGCAACGCGCGTGTAGCGCTCACCGCGCCCAAAACGCAAAATGCCCGCCGGTATCACACGTACCGGCGGGCATTTTTATAAACGAGCCTTCTATCGACGCAAACCTCTACGCCTCGCGCTCGACCTCACTCACACACTCATTTTTGATGGTGCCAACGAGCGCCTGCAGCGCATCGACCACGTGCGGGCGAATGTCCCCGCCAATGAGCACGAGCATGATGTCGTCACCTACGGCAAGCTCGCCGCTTGCCAGCCACACGCGCACATAGCCGATACCCGGCATCGCGCGCGTGGCCTCGATAGCAGCCTGCACCTTCTGAGCATCGAAGCCGAACACCATGCCGCCCACCTTGTGGCCCGGCGCCACGCCATCGGTCTCGACACCGCGCGCCTCGGCCTTGGGCGTCGCGCGCACCACACCGTTATGTGTCAGATACATACCGCACGCAGGTGCCGACGAATCGGCCTTGGCCTCGCGCAGCCAAGCATCAACCGAAGGCATCGTTTTGCCATTCTCGAGCATCATTTCTCCCTTACCGTCATCGAGTAGCCAATTTGGAACGGGGCTTTTTTAGCTACTCTCGAACAACTTATTCCTCGACCGGCGTGAGCACCATGACGGCACGCGTGTTGCTCAGCGATAACGAACGACAGGTCACAAGCGTTGCAACCTTGGTTGCCGAAGCGGCACGATCGATGGCATCGCTCGCCACGGCAGAGGCACCGTCGAGCATCTCGGACAGGTAGTTCTTGAGCCCGTCGTCGCCCTCAAAATTGGGCGTGCGCGCCTTGGCATACGTGTCCTCGACAACATTGGTCGCCAGTGGTCGCAGATTATAGGTGGCGTCGCTCGAGAAATAATACTCGTACTCTATTCTCTCGAACGTCGCCTGATCGGTCGTATCCGAGATCACATTGAACATCGATCCGTCGTTCATGTGGTGGCCGTAGATCGTGGTCTGCTGGTCAACCATTCCCGGCGCGGTATCGTCACTGTCCAAGAAAATCGCACCCGATGCATTGGACGTACCGTCAAACAGCGTGTTGAGGTATTTGGAGTTGTTATTGGTCTGCACCACGGGATAGTTGATGTTGGTTCCCGGCGCGTAAATCCAACCCACAATCTCGGGGTTTGTCTGAGCAAGTGCATCAAAGTCGATAATCGGCACGCCGCTGGCGTCCTTATCGCTTATATATTGCTTCTCAATTTTCTGATACGAATCGCTCGCCTGCTTATAGCCAATCTGCGCGTTGATAAAGATGGCAGCGGCGGCAACAATCAGGCCGATACCGATGATGATGAGCAGAATGGGAATAATGGAGCGGCGCTTTTTGCGCGGCGGCTCGGTGTAATCCGACGGCGCGGCATGCGATGAAGACCGGGGCGGCTTCTTAGCGGTGCTATAAGACGAAGGGCGATACGCAGCCGGCGTATCCTGACGGCGATGGGACGTCGGCGTTACAGAACGCGGCGCGCGCGGCTGCTGAGGAGAGGATGTCCGACCCTGCTGCGCCGCATGGGCAGCACCCGGCTTCGACGGATCGGGAATCTGAGAAGCCTTGAATCGTTTTCCCTGATAGTCGGACATGGCTCTCCTTATACTGCGGTGAAACGGCGGAACGCCTAGGCGTCGGCCATCTCCTGCTTCATCTTCTCGATAACCTTGCGGTACTCGGGGTCGCAAGCGCCCAGAATCTGCGTGGCGTAGATGGCGGCGTTCTTGGCGCCGTTGATGGCAACGCAGGCCACGGGCACGCCCGAAGGCATCTGCACCATCGACAGCAGCGAATCCATACCGCCCAAGTCACTCGTCTTCATAGGCACACCGATAACCGGCAGCGGCGTAAAGGCAGCCACGACACCACCCAGGTGAGCGGCCTTGCCGGCGGCGGCGATAATCACTTTGATACCGCGATCGGCGGCAGTCGAAGCCCACTCGTGGACCTTCGCCGGTGTGCGGTGTGCGCTCGCAATGACAAGCTCATAGGGCACGCCCAGCGCCTCGAGCTCGGCGGTGCAGCCTTCCATAACGCCCAGATCGGACTTGGAACCCATGATGATCCCGACAACCGGCTTTTGATCTGCCATAAACAAAGACCTCCTGTTGAGAGCGGTGACGCGGCCAATCCGCGACCCTTAACTACTGAGAGTAGTATAGCTGCTCCCGTCCCTGCGGTCCCCGGGTGCCCCGCGGCGGGCTGGGTTTTTATCTTCGCTCCCCTTGCTTCGCAAAGTCGCTCAGATGAAAACACCAGACCGCCGCGGGGCACCCTCGACCTACCGGGAATTGCTATGACGTACGTTGGCTGAAATATTAACGTGGGATCCGCCGTTCGAACGAACGGCGGATCCCACACTCACTTTTTATTCAGCCCTAGTCATCGCGCAAAGCCCCTTCGGCAGCACACGGTGCAGCTAAGTCACCGCAGGCCGGGGCGGGCGGGGGCGAGGTTACTGCAGGGCGACACAGGGTGCAGCCCGGGGGAAAGGGGGAGAAAAAGGGGCCAA
>USMA01000006.1 GCA_900555765.1 uncultured Collinsella sp. | reverse complement strand
TGCTTCATCCTTTTCGTTATGTTCATTTTAATGTCTTATTCGTTTCTTATATTTCTTATTAGTATTAAGACCGTTCGCGGGTGAAAATCGACCGTTGACGGGTTTAACGTACTTGAAACGTTGGGGCTGGGTTGGCCGGCGCTGACTGGATAACCCCAGATCAGACGCCTCGCCAATCCCCTATCGCACGAAGTACCAGGGGCTTTCCTGCACGGTGGGCTCCAGCGCGATGCCGGTGCGCTCGCGGAACAGATCCATGTCCTGCGCTTTCTCGGTCCACCACGCGTTGGGCTTAAAGGTCATGCTCTCAACGATATGGCCGACAAAGGCACTGTTGCGCAGCTTGGAGAAGTTGGTGTTCATGATCAGGATGGACGCGAGCACCAGCACGATGCCCAGGACCTTGATCGCGCCGGCGGGCTCGGCATAGATGCCAATACCGACCAAAACGGTCGCCACGGTTTCGAACGAAGCCACGACCGGCACCTTCGACGTCTCGAGATCCATCGAAAGGCCCTGCATATAGAAGATGTACGCAAGAGCCGTCGGAATAAAGCCAAAGCCTGCGAACAGCAGAATGAGCTGCGGGGACATTGCCGCGGCTACATCGGACCACGGAGCCGAAAGCACTGCCATAATGCATCCGCCAAAGACAAAGCCCCAAAACGTCACCGCCAGCGGATGCAGCGTCTTGGTAGCCATACGGCTAAACACCGCCAGCAGTGCACCGCAAAGTCCGGCAATCACACCCGACGTGACGCCCCAAGCCGAGAAATGGAAACCAGACAGGTCGCCGCTCGTCACCGCGAGCACGCAACCCACAATGTTAAAGACGATGGCGACGAGTTTGTTGGGGGTCACGTCCTCGCGATAAAGCACGCGGCCGAGCATGACGCCAAACACCGGCGAGGTGTAGAGCAGCACCGAGGCCGTGGACATGCCCACCTCGCCCATGCACTCGTAATAAAGCGTGTTAGCGGTGGCGAGGCCGATAATGCCAAGAAGCGCGCAGGGAACAAGCTCTTTAGGACTTGCCTTGAACAGTGCCATGGGACCCGAGGCTTTTCCCTCACGAGCACCTCCCTGGCAACCCATAAATGCCAAGACCGGAGCCATTAAGACAGCACCCGACAACAGGCGAAAGGCCGCCATGCTCTGAGACGAAACACCCAGGGCCGATATTCCGTTAACAAAGATTCCGATGGTGCCCCACATAAGCGCGGCGACCAGCACCAGCACATAGCCCAGATTGCTTTTCTTCAACGCAGCCTCCTCGGTATTGTTTCCAATATGTTTCACACTACGTTATAGTCGTTATATACATTTTTCAAGACACAAATCGGCGAGCGGAAAAGTGATCCGTTTTCCTCCGCCCCCAGCGGATTACTGGGCGGTTGCGGTGAAATAGTTCCTAAATAGAGGCTTCATGCCCCCAAGCAGGAACTATTCCACCGCAACTTATGAGGACATCGAGCTGTTAGACCGCTCTACCCCCTAGTAGTCCAGCCTCCACATGTAGCGGCGCGTCATGTAGTCCTTGTGGGTGACGGCAGAGAGCGCGCGCATGTACACGTTGTTGAGGATCGGCGCAAAGATTAGGTGGTTGAAGTACTCGCTCACGCTGTCCTTGATGTCGTTGAGGCCGAGCTCCTTGGCGTCGAGCTGATAGACGCGCTCGCCACCGTACTGGTTGACGAAGCGGATGCCGCGCTCGTCGTTGCAGCGGCTGCGGCCGACGCTGATGAGCTGAAACAGCGAGGTGCGCTTGTCCAGGATCTCGAAGGGGCCGTGGAAGAAGTCGCAGGTGTTGATGGTGCAGGAGTCGATCTGCAGCATCTCCTGCACGTTGCAGATGCTAAAGACGTAGGCGGCACCAAAGAGCGGACCCTGAGCCATCACGTTGATGCAGGGCTTGTCGGCGTTTTGCTCGGCCCACTTGGCGGCGAGCGGACGGGTGTACACGACGGCCTTGCGATAGATGGGGTCAACCAGGTCGAAGGCGGCCATAGCGGTCTCATACTCGGCATAGCCCTCGGTCTGCTGCGTAAGCTCCATGGCGATCATGGTCACGACGGCGGAGTTGGTACGGCCCATGCAAGACTCGTCGACGGCCAGGCTGTCATACTGAATCTTGTAGTCGCAGACCTCGGTGAGGCCGGACTCGTCGACATAGATGGCGATGGTGCTGGCGCCGTGGTCCTTGGCGACCTGGGCGGCGACGATGGTCTCCTTGGTGCCGCGCATGGACACGACGACGGCCAGGGTGTTCTCGTTGACATAGGCGGGCGTGGCGTGCACGAACTCATTGCTGGTGTAGCTGGAGCTCACGACCTGCGTGGCCTCGTGCTCCATAAAGTACTGGGCAGGATAGTTGCCGCCGTTGGATCCGCCGGCGCCAATCCACACGACGCGCTTGATGCCGCCCTTGTCTGCCTTGTCAGCCAAAACCTGGGAGACGACATCCTTAACCTGTTCCTGAGTAGTCATCGTGCATCAGCCTTTCTTCTCGTTTGATGCTCTCGATGGCATACAAGTTACATACATGTTTTGGTTATGTCGACTAGTTGTATGCTATATTTGTCTTAGAAAATTTGCTGATACGGTTTTCGATAACTTGCTACCAGCGGTTTTGTTGTTGTATTGAATACATGCTTGATTAGATACACATACAGGTTAGATACAGGTTGATCGCATGAACGCTTCATCTAAAAAGAGACTGACCCAATACGAGCGCTTGGCGGGCATGCTGCGCGACCGCATCGCCTCCGGCACCTACGCGCGCGGAGACAAGCTGCCGTCCGAGATGGAACTCATGGACGAATCGGGGCTGTCGCGTAGCACCGTACGCCACGCCCTTAAGGTGCTCGTTGATGAGGGCCTGGTGCGCACCGAGCGCGGGCGTGGCGCCTTTGTGGCCGACACGCCGGCGCTCCACGAGAACAACCTGGTGTTTTCGAGCTACACGACACAGGTCCAGGGTCAGGGTATGAAGCCCACCACGCGCACGGTGGACTCGGGCTTTGCCAAGGCCGCGGGCAATGCGGCCAAGTTCTTCGATGTCGCCGTGGGCAGCAAGCTCGTCAAACTTGTCCGCCTGCGTTATCTGGACGATGCGCCGCTGTGCCTGGAGACCACCTATCTACCACCAAGCTTTGAGGCACTCATCGATCGCGATATCAACGGTTCGCTCTATGCCACGCTACGACAGGAGTTCCATCGCGCGCCGGCACAGGGGCACAAGACCTTTGAGGTATGCTATGCCTCGCAAAACGAGGCGTTTTTGCTCAACGTTGAGCGTGGGCAGGCGCTGATCCTGATCACCGACTACGTCTACGACACCGACGGCCGCCCGCTCCATGTCTCCAAGCGCATCCAACGCACCGACCGCGCCAAATACACCGAGCCCATCGGCTAACCTGCCAAAATAAACTTGCCCCTAAATGGCAGGGTTGGGGAGGTCGGGAAACCAGGTTGGCTTGGGTTGGTTTGGTGTGCGCTCGGCTAGGACCAACTCCATCCAGCACATGTCGTACCAGCGGCCGAACTTTTGGGCGCAGCGGTCAAAGGCGCCCACCAGGCGATATCCCATATGGGCATGGAAATCCTGACTGTTGTGCGTCAGATACTCGTCGTCCTTGTCGTGCGGCACGGCGATGAGCGCGCACATATTGGTGATGCCCATCGCGATCAGACATTGCTTGAGCGCATCGTGCAACTTGCGGCCCAGCCCGCCATGGCGCACGTCGCGCGCCAGGTAGATCGATGTCTCGACCGACCAGTCGTATGCCACGCGGCTGTTGAGCGGACTCACATAGGCATAGCCTACCGGACGCCCGTCCAGCTCAATCACCAGATACGGATAGCGCCTGAGCGTGCGCTCGATGCGCCCGGCGAACTCATCAACGCTCGGCACCTCGTATTCGCAGGTAATCGCCGTCTGGCGCACATATGGCTCATAGATGGCAAGCAACGCCGGCGCGTCTTCGGGCGTCGCCAGGCGAATCGTCGGCTCGGACATCTCGGTCATACAACCCTTCTTCCTCAAAAGCAAAGGCCGCCCCACGCCAAACCCAGGCGCGGGGCGGCCCCTTGCCATTACATCAGGCTACAGGACAACCGCCAACGCGTCGATATCCTCCTGCGTCGTGGCCCAGCTGGTGCAAAAGCGCACCACCGTGTGGGTCTCGTCGTACTTTTCCCAGTACTCGATCGAGGCGTGCTCGCGGATGCGCACCATGTCCTCGTTGGGCAGAATCACGAACTGCTGGTTGGTCGGCGTCTCCAAGAAGAACTGGTAGCCGCGCTCATGCAGCACGCGACGCAGCGCCTGAGCGGTCTCAATCGCCTGTCGACCAATCTCAAAATACAAGCCATCGGTAAAGAGTGCCTCAAACTGCACGCCCGTCAGGCGGCCCTTGGCCAACAGCGCGCCGTGCTGCTTAATGCGCGGAATGGGATGTGCCGGAGCGTGCATGCCGCAGAACACCACAGCCTCGCCGCAGAGCGCGCCGCACTTGGTGCCGCCGATGTAGAACACGTCACACAGCTGCGCCAGCTCGGGCAGGGTAATGTCGCACTCATCGGCCGCCAGTGCATAGGCCAGGCGGGCGCCATCCACAAACAGCGGAATCTCGCGCTTCTGGCACACCGCGTAAATCGCCGCGAGCTCGGCCTTGGAATACAGCGTGCCGTACTCGGTCGACAGGCTCACGTACACGGCGCCCGGGAACACCGTGTGCTCGTAGCTCTCGTTTTCGTAGAACACCTGGATATAGTTCTCGAGGTCCTCGGCGTGCATCTTGCCCTCGTAGCCGGGGATGGTGAGCACCTTGTGGCCGCCAAACTCGATGGCGCCCGCCTCGTGGCAGGCAACGTGACCAGTCTCGGCAGCAACGACGCCCTCGTACGGCGCGAGCAGCATGTCGATCACCGTCGCGTTGGCCTGCGTGCAGCCCACCAGAAAAAACACGTCGGCGTCAGGCGCCTGGCAGGCCTCGCGAATAAGCTGCTTGGCACGCTCGGTGTGCGCATCGGTACCGTAGCCGGGCTGCGGCTCCATGTTGGTGTCGACGAGTGCCTGCAGCACTGCCGGATGTGCGCCGTGGGAATAGTCGTTGTTAAACGCGAGCATGGCAATCCTCTCTTACCGGGTATCGGTCAGATGATTCAAACGGAGCTATTGTACGCCGTTGGGATAGGCAATGCGCGCGGCAAGGCACTCAAGCGCCAGCACCAGGGCAAAGCCGCAGCTTACGTCACTCAAAAAGTGCGCCCCGATCACGATACGGCCAAAGGCGACGAGCGCCGCGACCACAGCCGCCGTCCAAAAGACCACGCGGCGGCGCGACGGCTTTTCCTTAACGGCCGCCGCGGGAAGCCCGGCGAGCATAAGACCGATCGCCGCGTGCGCCGTGTGCCCACTCGCAAACGACTTAAAGCCGTCCTTGATTACACCGGTGGCGATATAAGTCCACTTGTCGGGGTTGCCGATCACCCACCACGGCTGAAACTCGAGACCCTGCGTCACCTCGATCACGCGCATGCGAGGGCGCGACCACAGCGGTTTGACAATCACGTTGAGGATAATGGCCTGAGCGACCCACACGGCAAGCACCATCAACGCCCAGCGCGTGAGCTCGTCGGGCTCGGTCGTGCGCGTGAGGCGATAGACGATAAGGTTGGCGGCGATGACCAGCACAAATGTCAGCACCAGCTGAACGGAAATGAGTTTACCGCCAACCTTCAGGGACGAGACGATCTCGTAGCCGGCCAGGCCAATGTTGACGAGGATGCCGAGCACGGCGAGCCATTTGCTCCCCCTGGAGTCGGGACGCACCGCGCGCACGAGCATAACGCCCGCGATGCTCGCCGTCAGCTCAAACGGCAGCTCGCCGGCGGCCTCGATAAAGCGACCGTACATGCTGCCGATATTGAACAGCGCGCTCGAGATCTGATAATCGAAGAAACTGCCCACGCCCAGACAAAGACACAGGACAACCGCGATAATGGCGACATCTTTCTTATAGATGTATCCGAACATGCTTTCCTTTCGATGGGGCTGGAATCAACCTGCAACGTGGCGGGACAAAGACGACTTCATCCCACCACGCCCCCCTACTTGTTAGTCGTCGTCGCTAGCACCCAACTGCTGCAGCAGCATGAGTGCCGCCGCCACCGGGCCGGTGCCGTCGTTGGCGTCGAGGCCGCGACCCAAGCCGCTGCCCGCACCGGCGCCCGCCTTGTAAGGCACCGACAGTTTGCGGCTCTTGGGGAAGTTCACCGCGCCATAGCGGGTCTTTAGTTCAAAGGCCACCTTCTTGGGCACGTCGACGCCCAAAAACGTGATGCGACCGCCACTGAGCGTGACGCTCTCGAGCCCCAGACGCTCGCCGCGAATGCGGATGCGCGCGCGATTGAACAGGTTGAGTCCCGCCAACGGCAGCTCGCCATGCGCGGCTTCGGTCTCCTCCTGCACCTCATCGATGCTCTCCAAGTCCTCGGCCGCCGCGAGTTTGCGGTACACGAGCACGCGCTGGTCCACCGCCGGCATGTACTCCTCGGACAAGAAGTAGTCGGCCGGCAGGTTAATACCCACGCTCGCCGCCTCCACGCCGGCATCGTCGTCGCCGCGCGCCTCGGCCACGGCCTGTCCCAGCATCTGCGTAAACAGGTCAAAGCCCACGCTCGACAGGTTACCGTGCAGCTCGGCCCCCATGAGCGAACCGCCACCACGGATCTCCAGGTCGCGCATGGCGATGCGCATGCCGCTGCCCAGGTCCTGAAACTCGGAAAGTGCAGTCAGGCGTGCCGTGGCCTCCTCGGTAAGCGGCAGCTCGCCCGGGAACATAAAGTACGCATAGGCCTGCGTGGCAGAGCGGCCAACACGGCCCTTGAGCTGGTAGAGCTGCGCCAGGCCCAGGCGCTGCGAGTCCTCGATGATCAGCGTGTTGGCGGTCGCGTTGTCGATGCCGCTCTCCACGATGGTCGTGGCGATGAGCACGTCGATCTTTTTGGTCGCGAACTCGATCATCACGTCCTCGACCTCGCGCGGGCTCATCTTGCCGTGCGCCACGCCCACGCGCGCCTCGGGCGCGGCCTCGTGCACGCGCGCCACGGCGTCGTCGATGGTCTTGACGCGGTTGGACACGTAGTACACCTGACCGCCGCGGCCCACCTCCAGGCGAATCGCTGCGCTTACCACGTCGGGGTCGTACTCCCCCACGTGCACGATCACGGGACGACGCCCGGTCGGCGGCGTCGTGATCAGGCTCATGTCGCGCACGCCGCTCGTGGCCATCTGCATGGTTCGCGGAATCGGCGTTGCCGAAAGCGTGAGCACGTCAATCTGCTCGCGCAGGTTCTTGAGCTGCTCCTTGTGCTGCACGCCAAAGCGCTGCTCCTCGTCGATGATCACCAGGCCCAGGTTCTTGGGGTTCACATCGGCCGAAAGCAGACGGTGCGTGCCGATGAGCACGTCGATCGTGCCCTCGGCAAACGCCTTGAGCGCGCGCTTTTGCTGCGCCGGCGTGCGGAAGCGGCTGAGCACCTCGACTTCGAGGCCAAACGGGGCAAAGCGCTCAAAGAAGGTCTCGTAGTGCTGCTGGGCCAGAATGGTCGTGGGGCAGAGCACCATGACTTGGCGGCCGGAGTCCACGCATTTAAAGGCTGCGCGCAGGGCGACCTCAGTCTTGCCGAAACCCACGTCGCCGCACAGCAGGCGGTCCATGGGCTTGGGCGCCTCCATGTCTGCCTTGATGTCGGCGATAGCCTCCAGCTGGTCGCGTGTCTCGTCGTAGGGGAAGCTCTCCTCCATCTCGATCTGCTCAGGCGTATCGGGCGGACAGGCGATACCGGTAATCGACGAGCGGCGCGTATACAGGTCGACCAGGTCAAACGCCAGCTTTTTGGCATTCTTGCGCGCCTTGTTGGTGGCCCGCGTCCAGTCGGCGGTGTTGAGCCTGGTCAAGCGCGGTTTATCACCGTCGGGACCAACGTAGCGCGTAATGCGGTCAACCTGCTCCAGCGGCACGTAGAGCTTGTCGCCATCGGCGTATTCCAGCAAAAAGTAGTCGCGTTCCTTGCCGCCCACTTCCTGGCGCGCGATCTCGCTAAAGAGCGCGATGCCGTGGGTAGCGTGCACCACGTAGTCGCCCGGCTTAAACGGGAAGGTAATCTGCGTAATGTCGACCTTGCGGCGGCTGCGCGCGCGGCTGGCATCCATGCGGGCGTTGAGGTCGGCGATCGAGAACACGGCCAAATTGGCGTCGGGCACCACCACGCCCTGCGGCAGGGCAGCGTCCACAAAGGTCACGCGCCCGCGCGAGATGGTGGGCACGGCGGCGCCGGCGGCGGCCTGCGCGGCGCCCGCCTCGAGCGAGCGGGCGTTAAGCGCGTCGGCGCGGCGCTCGCGAATGGAAGCATGGGCCTCCTGGCGTGCGGCACGGTCGGCGGAATCCGCCGCTGCCACGCGCACGCGCTCGCCAATGACGCCTGCGTTTTCGGGCGCGGCCGTCAGCGACTCCTCAAAGGTAATGCCCTCGTCACCAAAGGTGAGCTCCATCGACTCGCGTGCACCACGGTCGGGAATGGCAAACACGCAGGCGTAGCGCTTGCCCACGACTTCCTGAATGCGCGTCATAAAACGGTTGTCCGCGCCTGCGATTGCAGGCTGCTCATTCTTGAGCTCTGCCGTAACCGCGCCGCCGGCGCGAATCAGGCTCACATAGTTCAGGCGCTGCTGAGCACCAAAATCGAGCTGCTGAGCACGTACATACAGGCCATCCAGTCGGTCAATCCCCGCCTCGCCGGCACGCGCCTCGATATCCTCGTAGGCGCGCAGGCAGTCGGCGAACAGCGAGCGCGGCTCGGACAGGACCACGAGCGCCTTGCCGCTCACGTGTGCCAGCGGGCTCACGGTCTGGCCGTACATCACCGGCAAAAAGCGGTCGAGCTCGGGCGTGACGATGCGCGCATCCACCATCTCGAGCAGCGCCGCCAGCTAGCTGTCGTCCTGGCTGGCGCGATAGAGCGCCACATGCATGTTGTGGACGGCCTCGTCGGTAAGCGCCAGCTCACGGCAGGGGAAGATCTCAATACTGTCCTCGTTACCGATGGTCTGCCCCGTTGAGCTCACCATGCGGCGGATGCGGTCAATCTCGTCGCCAAAGAACTCAATGCGCACGGGCGCTTTCTCCTGCGCGGGAAACACCTCGACGGTGTCGCCGTGAACGCGGAACAGACCGGGCGCATCAGCGGCGCCGGCATTGGTGTAGCCCATGCCCACCAGGCGCTGCGGCACCTCGTCAAAAGGAATCTCCTCACCCACCGCAAAAGTGGTGGACTCCCAATAGCGACTCTCGACCGGCGGCACGCAGCGCAGCAGCGCACGGGCCGAGGCAACCATGATGCAGTTGTCCCCGCGCACGATGCGCCCCAGAGCCTCGCAGCGCTGCGCCACCACGGCGTCGTCGGGCGCCTGCTCGCGCCACGGATAGTCCTTACGCTCGGGAAAGCGGCACACGTGCGCCAGGCCCACATAGGCGGCAAGGCTGCGCGCGGCGCGATCAGCCGCATCCTCGCCGCTCACAATGTAGACCGTCGGGCGCGGGCGGCGCGCAAACTGGGCGGCCGCCATAAGCGTGCGGCCCGACTGCGACACAGCCAGCGTCACGTCCTCGCCGGCATCGAGTCCGGCCTCGACGGTCTGCAGTGCCTCGGCAGTGTAGAGCTGCGCGGCTATACGGTGAATGAGCATGCTGTTCCTCCGGCATCGCAACGCCAAAAGCCCGCCGGGGCAAGCTCGGCGGGTCGTACGTCAAATACATTGTCTGTCATGGTAGCGCATGGAGAGGACTCCGGCTCAAGGGCAAACCCAGCCCCGCAAAAAACGCCAGACGAAGATGCGTTCCGCCCTACCCCGCTACGCGCACGCTGGGGCACAAATCCGCCAGCGGGCACTCGTCACACTTGGGTTTGCGGGCGTCGCAGATCTCGCGACCGAAGGTGATCCACTGATGGTTGACCGACTCCCAATACTCGTGCGGCAAAATCTTGAGCAGATCCTGCTCGGTCTTGAGCGGCTCCTTTGCATGCGTCTTGGGACTCAGCATCAGGCGGTGCGCAATGCGGTTGACGTGCGTGTCCACCGCAATGCCCTCCACGATGCCATACCCCACGTTGAGCACGATGTTCGCCGTCTTGCGTCCCACGCCCGGCAGCTTCACGAGTTCCTTCATGTCGGCCGGCACCTCGCCACCATAGTCGGCGACGATCATCTGCGCGGCCTCGACGGCATGCTTGGCTTTGCTCTTGTAGAAGCCGAGTGACTTGATGGTGTCTGCCACGTCAGCCACACTCGCCCCGGCCATGGCCTCGGGCGTGGGCCACTGGGCAAACAGCCGCGGCGTCACCTTGTTGACCTGCGCATCGGTCGTTTGCGCCGAGAGCAGCACCGCGATCAGCAGGCGGAAGGGATTCTCGTGGTCCAAAAAGCACTCGACCGGGCCATAGCGACGGTTGAGACGCTCACACACCTCAACGGCGCGCTCGCGCGTGGCGGCATTGGTCTCACGTGGCATAACGACTCCTCGGCTCAACGGCACAATAAACTTATGGGCACAATTGTCCCACGTCCGAGTCGCTTACGCCTCCAAGAATGCGCCGGTCTGACGGCTCCACAGGCTCGCGTACTCGCCACCTGCCTCGACGAGCTGCGCATGCGTACCGTCCTCGACAATCTCGCCGTCCGCCAGCACCACGATGCGGTCGAGCGCCGCCACGGTGGACAGACGATGTGCCACCACAATGGAGGTACGTCCACGCATCAGGTTTTCGAGCGCCTCCTGCACCAGCGCCTCGGACTCGCTGTCGAGGGCAGAGGTCGCCTCGTCGAGCACCAGAATCGGCGCGTCGGTTAGGATGGCGCGGGCGATAGCCACGCGCTGCCGCTGGCCGCCCGAGAGCTTGACGCCGCGCTCGCCCACCATGGTGTCATAGCCACGGGGCAGGCGGTCGATAAACTCCAGGGCGTTGGCCAGGCGCGCGGCCTCGCGAATCTGCTCATCAGTGGCGTTGGGACGACCGTAGGCAATGTTTTCGCGAATGGAGCGGTGGAACAGCAGCGCCTCCTGCGGCACGTAGGCAACCTGGCGGCGCAGGCTCTGCTGCGTACAGCGCGAGACATCCTGACCGTCCACGAGCACGCGGCCGCCCTGAACATCGTCCAGGCGCAGCAGCAGCTTGGTGAGCGTCGTCTTACCCGAACCCGATTTGCCCACCAGGCCCACGCGCTGGCCCGCCGCCACATGAAGTGTCAGGTTATCGAACACGCTCTCGCCCGCCGCAGCGTCACGGTACGCAAAGCTCAGGTGCTCAAAATCAATCGCGCCCTCGGTCACTTTGAGCTCAGGGGCGTCCGGGTCGTCTGCCACCAAACGTGGCTCGTCCAGCACGCGCGTCATCTCGGCCGCATCGCCCAAAGCGCGGTTGATGCGCTGCATCATGGAGCTTACGTAGTTCAGGCGCATGGTGAGGTTATAGGTGTAGGTAAAGATCATGACGAGCGAGCCGGCCGAGATGCCAAACCACGCGTTGCCGCCCGCCACGAACACACTCACCACGGCCATGGTGATGACGATAAGGCCCGAGGTCGTAAAGTTGCGCTGCATCATGGCGTGCATCGAGACCGTCTCGGCGTCGCGCGCGGCACGATCGGCGGCGTCGAACAGATCGCGTTCAAAGTCCTCGCGCCCGCAGGTCTTGACGGCCAAGATGTTCGTGACCGCGTCGGAGAGCACGCCCGAGAGCTTGTTCTGCGCGGCGGACGTCGCGGCCGAAAGCGGCATGATGCGCTTGTACATAAGCCAGACAAACGCGATGTAGACGGCCATGATGCACACCAGGATCACGGTAAACGTCGGCACCACCGAGGCGAGCGCGGCCACGGTGCAGATGACCGAGGTGATGGTGGGGATGAGCGAATACACCGTCACGTCGACCAGACCCGTGTAGCCGCTCATAAAACGGCTCGTCTGGCTCACGAGCGATCCGCCAAAGCGGCTGGTATGGAATGTCATGGATTGGTTGGAGAGCGTGTCGAAGCATAGGCGCGCCAGGTGATAGTTGCCCGCGATCTCGAGCTTGTAGACGGTGTAGTCCTGTAGCTTGGAGAGGATCTGACCCACCAGGTTAACGAGTACGAGCGCCAGGATATAGGGGCCGAAGACCTCAAACACCTGGTCACCCACCACGGGACCGGCTTGAACGCGGTCGACAATGAGGGCCATCACATAGGTATTGGCAAACGTCAGCAAAAAGATGTAGACCGCCGACGAGAACACCGAGAGAAAGACAATCAGCGGCTGCGTGCGCGTGACGTCCCAAAAACGCTGTAGCGTGCGGCGCACGGTGGAGCGATTCAGCGGACTGGTGCTTCTCTGAGACATGGACTTCCTTTCGCGTCTGATAGGGCGAAACGCCATTGTTGCACACTAAAGCGCACTTCAGGCAAGCGCGATGCGAAAAGCAGCGGGGCACCCGCGTTTACGCCGGCGCCCCACCGTCTTGTTGCAATTAGTCCTCGTCTTTTTGATCTGTGGGAAGGCCCGCGGGCGTGAGTCCCAAGATCTCATCAGCTTGGTCGGCGTCTTCCAGCGCGTCGATATCCTTGAGCTTGCGCTCCATAACGTTGGTGCGCGTGGTGATAATGCCCTCGACCGTTTTACCCGCGGTCTCGATCTGCTGCTGGGCGCGGCGCAGCGCCGCCTGATAGCGTGGCAGCTCGGCCTTGACGGCAGAGAGCACACGCAGCACGTCGTCGGTACGCTTTTGCAACTTAAACGTCTGGTAGCTCATCTGCAGACTGTTGAGGATGGCCGCCATGGTGCTAGGGCCGGCAACGTTGACGTGATAGTCGCGGCCCAGGGTCTCGATAAGCCCGGGGCGACTGACGACCTCGGCATACAACCCCTCAAACGGCACGAACATGATGCCAAAGTTGGTGGTCGCGGGCACGCTCAGGTACTTTTCGCAGATGTCCTTTGCCTCGCGTTTCACCATGGCGTCGAGTGTCTTGCGCGCGGTGGCCACAGCCTCGGCATCACCCGACTCTTGCGCGTCGAGCAGGTGCTCGTACGCGTCGCCCGGGAATTTGGAGTCGATCGGCAGCAGCACGGGATCGCCCTCGTCTACCGGCAGCTTGCCGGCAAACTCACCCCGCTCCGCGGCGCCGGGCTTGGTAGCGACGTTTTCCAGATACTGGTCGGGCGTAAGGATGTCCGCCAGGATTGCACCAAGCTGCACCTCGCCCAAAATGCCACGCGCCTTGACGTTGCCCAGCACGCGCTTAAGGTCGCCCACGCCGGTGGCGATTGACTGCATGTCGCCCAAACCCTTGTACACAGCCTCGAGCTGGTCGCTCACCTGCTTAAACGATGCAGACAGGCGATCGTTGAGCGTACGGGAGAGTTTCTCGTCCACCGTCGCGCGCATCTGATCGAGCTGCACGTTGTTGTCCTTGCGGATGGCGCCCAGCTGGGTATCGACCGTCTCGCGCACCTTGTCCAGGCGGTGCTCGATGCCCTCGCGGTTGGCGCCAAGCTGTTGGGCCGTCTCGCGGCGCAGGTCCTCCATACGGTCGCCAGCCTGCGAGAACTCACGCGCGATGGTCAGGTAGCGTTGCTGCTCCACGGCCGCATCGGTTGTCTGCTGCTGCGCGATGGCATTTGCCGTGCGGCGGGTTTCGGCCAAAGCGACGTTCAGGGTGTCGAGCGCATTGTTGGCCTGCTCGAGCGCAGCCAGCATCTCTGCCCCGCTATCGCCGCGCTCCTGCAGCTCGGCGCGAAGGCCCTTAAGCTGCAGGGCACAAGCCACAGCAACCCCCACCGCCACCAAGGCGATCACAACAAGCACGATATCAATAGCAGACATAGACTCCGCCCAACAAACTCAATCGATCATCAATCAAAACCGCGATCAATCTTACCCCGCCACACACACGGATCACTCACTGCCTTGCAGACAAATTTCTCTTAGAGCCGCGGACGCTAAAACGCTAGCTCTCCCA
>USMA01000005.1 GCA_900555765.1 uncultured Collinsella sp. | reverse complement strand
TTTTGCTGCCAAGAATAAAGTCTTACAGAAAAAGGTATACTTCGACGAAGCGACCGGACTTCCGAACAAAAACAAATGTGAGGAGATCCTCAACGATCCAAATCCGATTCCGGATGGAGAACAGGTTGCCATGTGCGTATTTGATATGAATAATCTCCGAACGATCAACAATACACTTGGTCATGATAAGGGAGACGAGTATATCTGTTCATTTGCGATACAGCTCCGAAAGGCAGTTCCGGATGAATTTTTTGCAGGACGTGACGGCGGTGATGAATTTATTGCTGTCTTGAAGGGACTGGATCATGCAGGAGCGCATGAGTGTCTTAAGAAGATTCGTGAGCAGTCGGCTGAGTATTCCAGACAGCATCCGGAGATGCCAATCAGCTATGCGGCGGGATACGCGCTTTCCAGTGATTTTGATGAACCGCCTACGATGCGCGAGCTCTTTTCCCAGGCCGACAAAAACATGTACATCGACAAGAACCGCGTAAAGACAGCTGAGGCAGCCGGGCTGCAACGCGAGGACCGCTAAACCCGTAGCAAAGGGTAGCTAATTTGGGACGGGACTCTTTTGGCTACTTGAGGAGTTGGGCCATGGCGTTGACGAATTTTTGGACTTGCAGGGTTGGCTCGAGCGGGTAGTGCAGAAAGACCGGTACCTCGCGGCCGCACAGGAACGGCACGCCCACAAAGGCCGGGTGCACCCCCGACCACGCTCCACAGGTGAGCACCGCGTCGCCCTTTTCCTCGGCTTCGTTAAAGAGCGCAAAGTCGAAGCTATCCACATCGATCACGTCCACGCCGCCGTCGGCCAAAAGGTCGATGCGCAGGCTGTCCATGGCGTCGTTGCCGTGGCGCAGCACGCGCAGACGCATACCCTCCAAGTCGGCGACCGTAATGTGATTCTTGCGCGCCAGTGGGCTCGTGCGCGGCAGGTCGATATAAAACGGCACGTTGACAATGCGGAGCTTTTGGCAGGCATCGCCCCAGCGCGGGGTCGAAAAACTCGACTGCACCACATCCACCTCTCGACCGAGGCTACGCATGACGGATTCGCGCTCGTCGTAGAGGTCGCTTACCGGCACGATCTCAAATCGCAGCGACGGTTCCAGATCGTGAATGCCCGACCACATCGACAGCGTTTGGCGCCCCGGGCACATCATCGACACGCCCAGGCGCACCGCGCCGCCATCGCCCGCCGCGCGTCGGGCACGGCGCAGTGCGTCCTCGGACTGCCGCATGATTGAGCGCGCGTCGTCCACCAGCAGTGCGCCGGCCGGTGTCACCTTGACACCCGAGTGCGAGCGTGCGAACAGCGTGATGCCGAACTCGGCCTCGAAACCCGACACCTGCTTGACGAGCGCCGGAGTCGACACGCGCAGTTTTGCCGCCGCACGCGAGAAGCTTCCCAGCTCCGCGGCGGCCGATATGGCCTCAAGTCGTCGATCGTACACGTCAATCTCCCGTTTTCGCACCCGTGGCCACATGGCGCCACGGGGGGTTGTTTTCGCAGGTCACGCGCTCAATTGAGAATTAACTGCATCGCACGGTGTAAACCTACGGTTAACGCCATTCTAACAAATATGCAATTCACCTGCGCAAATGCAAAGCATACGATAACCAGCGAAAACCACGTGGGTCAGTTAATGGGAGCGACCCACCGGGAGGCACAAGAAGGGAAGTTCCTATGAGCAACTGGCTTAAGCTCGAGGGCGATGTCTGCGCCGTGACTGGCGCGCTCGGCGGTATGGGCGTCGAGATCTGCCGCGAGTTCGCCCGCAACGGCGCCAATGTCGTCCTGCTCGACCTGGACGAGGAAAAGGTCAAGGCCGCAGCCGCCGACCTCGCCGCCGAGTTTGGCATCCACGCCGAGGGTTACAAGATGAACGCCACCGACGAGGCCGAGGTTCAGGCCGCCGTCGACGCCACCATCGCCGACTTCGGCCGCGTCGACGTCCTTGTCAACACCGCTGGCATCCTGCGCTTCGCCGCCATGGAGGACCTGCCGCTGAGCGACTGGGAGCAGGTGCTCAACGTCAACCTCACCGGTTACTTCATCACCTCGCAGCGCTTTGGTCGCGAGATGATCAAGGCCGGCCAGGGCCGCCTGGTGCACATCTCGACCGTCGCCAGCCACTCCCCCGAGACGTTCTCGGGCGTGTACAGCTCCACCAAGGCCGGCGTCAACATGATGTCCAAGATGCTGGCTGCTGAATGGGGTCCCTACGGCGTGCGCTCCAACTGCGTCGAGCCCTGCTTCGTCAAGACCCCCATGTCGGCCAACTTCTACGCCGACCCCGAGGTCGAGAAGAGCCGTAGCCGCCTGATCGCCACGCGCCGCATCGGCGAGGTCAGCGATATCGCCAACGCCGTCATGTTCCTGGCGTCCACGCGCTCGGACTTTACCACCGGCGACGCCATCAAGGTCGACGGCGGCTTCTCCAACATGATGGGCGACCTCACCGCCAAGCCCGGCGGCCGTCGCGCCTATGCCGACAACTACCTCAAGAACAAGGGTGTCGAGCTTTGGTCCGATGAGTCCGGCGTCGCCAAGCCGACTGACCAGTAAACCAACCTGACAGGGAGGCCCCGCGGACACGCCCGCTCCTCCCCCGTATCGATCAGAAAGAGTCCAATGGCTTCCACCAACTCCAACAAGGGTCGCGCCGTCGTGCTTTCCGCCGCGTGCGTCACCATGTTCTTCATCAGCTCCATCGCGCTGTATTCCGTCGTGAGCAAGAACCTGCTCGCCGTCTACCCCGAGTGGTCGAGCGCTCTTACCTGGGCCTTCCCGGTCTTTCAGACCATCATGGCCGTGACGGGCATCTTCGCCGGCCGCATCTCCGATAAGATCGGCCCGCGCAACGTCGTGATCGCCGCCGCCGTGTGCTACGGCGTGGGCTGGTTCATGTCCGGCACCGTCACCGAGCCGTGGCAGTTCTACCTGTGGTTCTCGCTCGTCGCCGCCGTCGGCAACGGCCTGGGCTACAACCCGGCGCTCACCACCGGCCAAAAGTGGTTCATCGACAAGAAGGGCCTCGCCTCCGGCATCACCCTGGCCGCTTCGACCGCCGGTCCCGCCGTGCTGTCCCCGGTGCTCGCCTCGCTGCTCATCCCGAGCCTGGGCATCTTTGGCGCCCTTAAGGCGCTCGGCGTCATCTTCTTTGTGATGATCGCCGCCTCCGCCCTGTTCCTGAAGGCCCCGGAGGCCGGTTGGCTGCCCGAGGGCTTCGAGGCCCCAAAGGGCGGCGCGCACGCCGGCACCTTCGGTGACCTCACCCCGGGCGAGATGGTCAAGACCCCGCGCTTCTGGGTCCTCATCGTCACCTTCGCCTTTGCCGCCACCGCGGGTACCCTGCTCGTGGGCAAGGTTGCCTCCATCGCCGCCGTCCAGCTCTTCGCTGACCCCACGAGCGCCGCGGCCGTCGCCCTCGGCGGTGTGGTGGTCTCCGTCAACACCTGCGCCAACCTGGTTGGCCGTCTGTCCTTTGGCCAGATCATCGACAAGCTCGGCGCCTATAAGTCGCTGCTCATCAGCCTTGTCGTCACCATCGTCGCACTCGTCATCATGTCGATGAGCTTTACGCAGGGCATGTTCTTTGTGGCGCTCGCCCTGCTCGGCTTTAGCTTTGGCGCCCTGCTCGTCATCTACCCGCCGCTCACCGGTGGCGCCTTCGGCACCAGCAACATCGGCGTCAACTACGGCATCATGTTTTTGGGCTACGCCGCTTCCACCTGGATCAGCCAGCCCATCACCGCCGTGCTGTATCACGCCGAGGCCGGCAGCGCCGCCTACCAGCAGTCCTTCTACGGCGCTATTGTGATCGCCGCCATCGCCGTCGTGCTCACCGTCTACATGATGGTCTCCGACAGCAAGAAGAAGTCCGCCTAGTTTTACCGATGCGACAAAGGGACAGCCCCTTTGTCGCATTCCACCGGTCACCAGTATTAAGGAGTCGAAATGTCTGAGCTCAACCCCGTCCGCATTGCCGTTATCGGCGCCGGCGCCATGGGCCGCAACCACATCCGCTTTGTCACCGAGGAGCCCGAGGCCGAGCTCGTCGCCATCGCCGACGCCTTTAAGGGCGCCCGCGCCACGGCCGAGGCCGCCGGCGTGCCGTTCTTTACCGATCCCGCCCAGATGATGGACGAGGTCAAGCCCGAGGCCGTCATCATCGCCACCCCCAACGACCTACACCTGGGCGTTGCCCGCGAGGCCGTAAAGCGCAACATCGTGCCGCTGGTCGAAAAGCCGATCTCCAACGACCTGGAAGATGCCCAGGCCTTCGCCGCCGAGGCCGAGACCGCCGGCGTGCCCGTGCTCGTGGGTCAGCACCGTCGTCACAACCCCTTCGTCAACAAGGCCAAGGAGATCATCGAGTCTGGCGAGCTGGGCAAGCTCACCGTGTCGAGCTTCCACTACATGATCTATAAGAATGACGAGTATTTCGACGTCGAGTGGCGCCGCAAGAAGGGCGCCGGCCCGATCCTGGTCAACCTGGTGCACGACGTCGACCTGCTCCGCTACCTGCTGGGCGAGCCCGTTGCCGTCCAGGGTATGCAGTCCAGCGCCGCCCGCGGTTTTGAGACCGAGGACTCCGCCGTGGTCAACGTCCGTTTTGCCGATGGCGCGCTCGCAAGCATGACCATCTCCGACGCCACCGCCAGCCCCTGGAACTGGGAGGCGACCGCTCGCGAGGACCCGCAGTACCGTCCCTTCGACGCCGACGCCTACTTTATCGGCGGAACCTTGGGCGCCCTGTCGCTGCCCCGCCTGCACCAGTTCTCCTACGACGGCGCCTCTAACTGGCACAAGCCGCTGCAGATGGAGATCCCGGCCGTGGACCCGGCGCTGCCGCACAAGATGCAGCTCAAGCACTTTGTAAAGGTCGTCCGCCGCGAGGTCGAGCCCGTCGTGACCCCCGCCGATAACGTCAAGACGCTCACGCTGCTTAACGCTATCAAGGAGGCCGCCGAGACCGGCCAGCTCGTCGAGCTGTAACGCTTTAGGGCGGGCCGCGGCAGAAACCCCATGCCGAACCCTTCGGTCCGCCACCAACAAGCCCCTCTTCTTTGCCCCGCGAGCAGCCTCCTGCCCGCGGGGCCTTTTGCTACCTTGCCGACGATTTTTCTGGGGCGGGGGCCATTTTGCACCTCAGCCTGATTCGTTCGCCACGAAATGGGCCTATCTACTACGTTTAACCGACCACCCTTAACCATACAGAATTTCGCGAAATAAAAACCGCAGGTAGACGGCTTGCGTATTTTCGGAAAACCGGGGGATGGTCGACCCATACGGTTCAAACGTAGTAGATAGACCGTTTTCGTGGCGCGGCCCCAAAAACAGTCTTTTGGGACGGGTGGTATCCTTGGTAGCCCTGTGCTGCAAACGCACCTTAAACGCAAGGAGTCCCATGGATCTTATCGCCCAGCTCACCCGCGAGCTCAACCTTAAGGCCGCCAACATCGAGGCAGCCGTCAAGCTCATCGACGAGGGCAACACCATCCCCTTTATCTCGCGCTACCGCAAAGAAGCCACGGGCGGCATGGACGACGTCGCCCTGCGCGCACTCGACGAGCGTCTGTCTTACCTGCGCAATCTTGAGCAGCGCAAAGAGAACGTCATTCTGCTCATCGACGCCCAGGGCAAACTCACGCCAGAGCTTGAGCAGCAAATTCGCGAGGCCACGCAGCTCCAGCGTGTCGAGGACCTCTACAAGCCCTACCGCAAAAAGCGCATGACTCGCGCGCAGAAGGCCCGCGAGGCAGGCCTGGAGCCGCTTGCCAACATGATCATCATGCAGGCCTCGGCCAAGGGCAGCGCGCTCGATGCCGCCGCGGCCTACGTCAACGAGGACGCCGGCTTCGACACGCCCGAAAAGGCGCTCGCCGGGGCGGCGGACATCGTGGCCGAGACGGTGGCCGAGGACCCCGAGAACGTCGCCGACCTGCGCGCCTTTACGCAGAACACCGCCGATATCGTCGTCGAAGCCACAGACCCCGCCGAGAAGACCCCCTACGAGCCCTACTACAACTTTGACGAGCCGCTGCGCCGTATACCCAACCACCGCGTGCTGGCTATCAACCGCGGCGAGCGCGAGGGCAAGCTCCGCGTGCGCGTGAACGTCGACGGCGCCGCCGCCACGGCACGCCTCGGCAGCCGTTGGCCCCGACGCCAGGGCGTATTCGCGCCCGTCTTCGATGCCGCCATCGCCGACGGCTACAAGCGCCTCATGGCCCCCTCGCTGGAGCGCGAGGCCCGCGCCAAACTCACCGTTCGCGCCCAGACCGAGGCTATCAACGTCTTTGCCAAGAATCTCGAGGGCCTGCTCTCGGCACGCCCCGTCCGTGGCGCCCGCGTGCTCGCGCTCGATCCGGGCTACCGCACCGGCTGCAAGGTCGCCGTCATGGACGAGACCGGCAAGCTGCTCGACCACGGCGTGGTCTACCCCACCAAGCCGCGCCACGACGTCGCCGGCACCAAGCGCGAGCTCGCCCGCCTCGTCAAGAAGGACAGCGTCAACACCATCGTCATCGGCAACGGCACCGCCAGCCGCGAGACCGAGGAAGTCGTTTCGGAGTTCATCGCCGAGCAGGCGCCCAGCCTTCGCTACACCATCGTTAACGAAGCCGGCGCGTCGGTGTACTCCGCCTCCGAGCTCGCCAGCCAGGAATATCCCGACCTGGACGTCACCGTGCGTGGCGCCATGAGCCTGGGCCGTCGCCTGCAAGACCCGCTGGCAGAGCTCGTCAAGATTCCGCCCCAGTCCATCGGCGTTGGCCAGTACCAACACGACCTTGACCAGGCCGAGCTCTCGCGCACTCTGGGCCACGTGGTGGAGGACGTCGTCAACCGCGTAGGCGTCGACGTCAACACCGCAAGCGCGAGCCTGCTGGGATACGTATCGGGCATCACGCCGAGCGTGGCCAAGAATATCGTGGCCTACCGCGAGGAAAACGGCGCCTTTACCGATCGCCGCCAGCTTAAGAAGGTCCCCAAGCTGGGACCCAAGGCATATCTCAACGCCGCGGGCTTTTTGCGCATTAGCGGCGGCAAGAACCCACTCGACGCGACAAGCGTCCACCCCGAGAGCTACGAGGTGGCCACGTCCGTCCTGAAGCGCGCCGGCGTTGGGGCCAGCGAGCTCAGCCGCGGCGGCGTGCCCGACATCGAGCGCCGCCTGGGCAGCATCTCGGCGCTGGCAAGCGACCTGGACTGCGGCACCCTCACGCTCATCGACATTGTCAACGAGCTCAAGAAGCCCGGTCGCGACCCGCGCGACGATGCGCCCGAGGTGGTCTTTAGCCGCTCAGCGCTTTCCATCGACGACCTGGAACCCGGCATGGAACTCAAGGGCACGGTGCGCAACGTTGTGGACTTTGGCGCCTTCGTCGACGTGGGAGTGCACCAGGACGGCCTCGTACATATCTCTAAGCTGGCCAACCGCTTTGTCAAGCACCCCAGCGATGTCGTGCGCGTCGGTGACACGGTCAATGTGTGGGTCGAAAAGGTCGATCGCGACCGCAAGAAGATCTCCCTCACCATGGTACAGGGCAAGTAAACCGCCAAAGCAAAGGTACCCCCTGTAGCGATGTGCAAAATCGCGAGTATTCTGCAAATTCCACCGTTCCGGATGCCCCTCAGAGACGAAAAAACAAAAAACAGCCCCCGTTTTAGCGTCGTCAGAGCCAAAACGGGGGCCGTTCCATGCTTCGGTTAACTGATAAAGACCTTTACCTTGCTGAATACTCTCAATTTTGCACGGCGTAGGCGGGGGTACCTTTGCCCACGGCAGGATATGGAAGCCAAGCGCCAACTTGCTGGCAAGCTCGTGTCGGCAGCCCGCGGCGTAGCCAGTGTTCGCGTTACGGCAGAATATGGAAGCCCAAAGCGGCGATATCCTTGGCAAAGCCGCGCACGGTATCGAGCGAGACCTCGTACGGGTCGCGACCGATGTTCTTGCGCTTGGCCAGGATGCTGTTGGGCACCGTAATGATCTGGCAACCGCAGGCCTCGGCCTGGTAAATGTTGATGAGCTCGCGCGTGGACGCCCACAGGACCTCACAGTTGGGCTTGGCGGCAGCCTTCTTGACCGACTCCGTCATAAACGGAATGGGATCGACGCCGGTGTCGGCGATGCGGCCGGCAAAGAGCGAGATGATGGACGGCGTCTCGGCGTCAACAACCTCAATCATCTCGTCAACCTGCTCGGGAGTAAAAATGGTAGTGACGTTGACCTTGATGCCGTCGGCGGAAAGCTTGCGCACCAGCTCGGCGGTGGACTCGCCCTTGGTAGTCACGCACGGAATCTTGACGTAGACGTTCTCGGCCCAGGTAGCGATCTCGCGGGCCTCGACCTCCATGGTCTCGACGTCGTCGGCAAAGACCTCAAACGACACGGACACATCGGTGATGTGGGTCAGGACCTCCTTGGCAAACGCGCGGTAATCCGTCACGCCGCCCTTCTTCATAAGGGACGGGTTGGTCGTGAAACCCTGAACGTTGCCGTTCTCGTACATGTCGAGCATGCCCTCGAGGTTTGCACCGTCAGCGAACACCTTGATTGCCATCTGCCTGATTCCTTTCGTTAGCATACGGCCGATAAACTGCTAAACACTTTACCTACGTTTATCAAGGCGTGAACTGCGGTTTTTTATCTTCTCGGCGAACGGTATAAACACCTCAGTGTTTGGATTGATAAATCGATTGAGCATGCAAAAGCAAAGAGTCGCAGTTTGGGCAAACGTCAGAACGCGGGATTCATTAGATGAGGCCAAAATGCTGCATCGCTGCGACGGTGCCGTCGTGTGCGACGTCGTCGGTTACGTAGTCGGCGACCGCCTTGACCTCAGGCATGGCGTTGCCCATGGCGACAGCCGTCTCGACCGCAGCGAGCATGCCCAGGTCGTTACCCGAATCGCCGAAGCCAAAGGTGCGCGCGTTGCCGGTGCGACCCAGGTATTCCAGCGCTCGCGCCACGCCCACGCCCTTGTCGATGCCCTTGGGGCTCAGCTCGCGATTCTGACCACCGGTGTTGCACAGCTCAAACTCGCGATCGATAAAGCCATCATCGTTGGCTACGCGAGCCAGGTCGCTCGCGACGATGCCTACCTTGCCCACGCGCAGACGGCCGTCGACGCGCATTTCCTCGGTGCTGTGCACCACAGAAGTGCCGATCAGAGACGACTGCTCAACACCCGCGGGTTCCAGGGCAAAAGTAGCCACGTTGGTCTCGAAAAAGGCCTCAATCCCTGCCGCGGCCATACGGCGCGCAAGCTCCTCGATAACGTCCTCGTCAAAGCAGTCCTCGTGCACCACGCGGCCCTCGACCTCGAGCGTCGCTCCCGCCATGGCAACGACACCCGCCGGGTTCAGCGCGCGCAGGCCATCGGCAATCAGCCACAAGGGACGACCCGTGCAGATAAATGCCTGGTGTCCCGCGTCGCGCAGACGATGAAACGCCTCGACGACCGCCTGCGAGGGGTGAACCGCCGAAAAGTCCTTGTCGGTCATGTTGTCGGGATCGAACGACGTCAGCGTGCCGTCCACGTCAAAAAAGAGCACGGCGGAATCGGGGCACGCATCAATCATATGGGTTCCTTTCGGGGGCGAGAGTAAACGAAGTATCCATCATATAATGGAGCGACGCAACCAGAGAGGTCACCCATGGAATTATACGCAAGCTGCCCCGAAGGCTTTGAGTCCGCACTCGCCGATGAGCTTAAACGCCTCGGGCTTTCGCATGTTCGCCGGCTGAAGGGCCGCGCCACGTTTGAGGGCGAGCTCGAAGAAGGCTACCGCGCCTGTCTGTGGTCGCGCCTAGCGAGCCGCGTGTTTGCGGTGCTCGGGCGCTTTGAGGCGCAGGATGCCGATGAGCTGTACGATAGCGTTTACGACATCGCCTGGGAGAACATCGTCCGCCCCGGCGCCACCATCGCCATCACCGCCCGCGGCGTGACCGAGCAGCTGCGCAACACGCGCTTCTCGGCCCTGCGCGCCAAGGACGCATTATGCGACCGTCTGGCCGAGACCACGGGCCGTCGCGCCGACGTCGATGCCGCCGACCCCGATGTTCACCTACTGCTTTCGCTGCGCCAGCGCCGCGCGAGCATAAGCCTGGACCTTTCGGGCGACCCGCTGTTCAAGCGCCTGCCGTCCGCGGCGACCCGTGCCGGCGAGGGCGCGCACGTGTTGCGCCCCGACTACGCCGCCCTGGTGCTGGCGCAGGTCGGCTGGACCGCACTGTGCGAGCGCGAGCTGACGGCCGACGATTACGAGAACGAAGCCCTGCCCACGCTGATCGATGCCTCGTGCGCCGGCGGCGGCCTGCTGCTGGAGGCCGTGAATATTCTGACCGACCGCGCCCCGGGCGCCGCACGCGAGCGCTGGGGCTTTGAGGGCTGGCAATTGCACGAAGCCGCCCTGTGGGAGCAGCTGCTTGCCGAGGCGCGGGAGCGCGAGGCCGCAGCGCGCGAGCGCCAGGCGCGCATCGTTGCCGCAGACATCAACCCCGCTGCCCGAAAGACCGCCGAGCGCATGGTCAAGTGCGCCGGCTACAAGCGCTTTGTCGATTTTTGCGCCGCCAAGTCCGCCACCGTGCTGGACCATGCGGACGCCGTCGCCGGCGCCGCCGTGGTCGCAGACACCACCGAGACCCCGCTTTCGCTCATGCACGACGCCATGACGTTGATCGGCGAGCTGCGCCGCGCGCCCGAGCTTACCGCCGCGCCGGTCGCCGCGCTCACCCGCGATGGCCTTATGGCCCGCGCGCTCCATGCCGAGCCTGCACGCTCCATCGCCATCATGCCCAATAACGAAGAGGCAACTATTGAGGTTTGGCCCTCGCTCGACCACGCCGCCGCGGCATTTGAAGCTGCGACCAGCGCAGATGCCGAGGAGCAGACCGCAGACGCTCAAGACGAAGCCGCCGACACTCCCATGCCCAAACCTGCCGCCACGCTCGACCTGGGCGACGGCAAGCCGCTGCCCGTGCTCATTCCCGAGTCCGAGCAGTTCGCCAACCGCCTGCGCAAGAACGCACGCCTGCGTCGCAAGTGGGCAAAGCGCGAGGGCGTGAGCTGCTACCGCGTCTACGATGCCGACCTGCCCGACTACTCCGCCGCCATCGACCTGTACGAGGGCTGTCCGCAGACGCCGGGCCGCTGGCTCGTCATCGCCGAATACGCCGCGCCTAAGACCATCGATCCCGCGCTAGCCCAGGCCCGCATGCTCGACATCTTGGCCATCGCGCCGCGTATCCTGGATGTTCCGGCCGAGCACGTACACGCCAAGGCCCGCATGCGTTCGCGCGGCGGCTCGCAGTACGGCAAGCAGGGCGCCGGCAAGGGCGCATCGGGCGAGCGCGCCAACATCGCGCGCCGTCGCCTGCCGCTCATCGAAGAGGGCGGCCTTACCTTTGCCGTCAACTTTGACGACTATTTGGATGTGGGCATCTTCCTAGACCACCGCGTCACCCGCAACCTGGTGCGCGAGCACGCCAAACAGGCGCGCCGCTTCCTCAATCTGTTCGCCTACACCGGTACCGCCACCTGCTATGCGGCGGACGGCGGCGTCGAGGAGACTGTGACGGTTGACCTTTCCAACACCTACCTGGACTGGGCCGAGCGCAACATGCGTCAGAACGGCTTTGTGGGGCCGCAGCATCACTTTGTGCGCGATGACGTGCTCGCCTGGATTCGCGACCAGCGCCAGACGCGCACCAGCTGGGACCTGATTATTGTCGACCCGCCCACGTTTTCCACCTCGTCCAAGATGGGCCGCCGCACCTGGGATGTCCAGCGCGACCATGTTGAGCTTTTGGCCGGCGTATCGCGCCTGCTCGCACAGGGCGGACATGCCATCTTTAGCTGCAACCTGCGCGGCTTCCGCCCCGAGACGCGCAAGCTCGCACGCGCGGGCGTCGTACTGGAGGACATTACGGCGCAGACCATCCCCGAGGATTTCGCACGCAACCAGAAGGTGCACCATTGCTATATCGTGCGCCGACTGCCCATCGAGGACGCCATGGCCGAGGTCGGCTTTAGCGCCGAGGAAATTGCCGTGCGAACCGAGGAGTTGCGCAGCCCCGAAGCCCGCAAGCCTCGCGCGGCAGCACCCGCGCACGCGCAGACCGGCAACGGCAAGTCCAACTTTGCCGGCAAACCCTCCCCCGCCGACAAGCCCAAAAAGAAGAAGTTCTACGCCAGCAAGCCCAAGGGCAAATAAACAAAGTTGCGGTGGAATAGTTCCTATAAATGCCTGGTAAAAGCCCAAACAGGAACTATTTCACCGCAACTCATATTGGAATGGTGGTTTGCGATCTAGCCTTGGGTGACCAGTCGGTAACCGATGCCTACGTGTGTTTGGATATAGCGCGGATGCGCGGGGTCGGACTCGATCTTCTTGCGCAGCGTGCCCATAAAGACACGCAGGCTCGCCAGGTCGCTCTTGGTTGCCGTGCCCCAAATCTCGTGCAGGATAAACTGGTGCGTCAGCACCTTGTCGGCGTTATGCGCCAACAGGCACAGGAGCTTGTACTCGATCGGCGTCAGATGCAACTCCTCGCCATCCATCGTGGCGATGCCGGCATCAAAATCGATATGCAGCTCACCGGAATCGAACGAGCCCTCGGACGCACCCATGCCAATCTGCGCATACGAAAGGCGCCTGAGCGTCGTGCGAATGCGCGCGAGCAGCTCCTCGACCGAAAACGGCTTGGTCAGGTAGTCGTCGGCGCCGGCATCGAGCGCGCGAATCTTGTCCGCATCATCGCTGCGCGCCGAAACCACAATAATCGGCATACCCGACCATGCGCGCACCGACTCCACCACCTTGACACCATCCATATCGGGCAGGCCCAGATCGAGCAGCACAATACTCGGTGCCTGCGATGAGGCGGCGGCGATGGCGGCATGGGCGGTCTCCACGGCCATATGGCGCAAGCCGTGCGCCTCGAGCGCAGCGACGATAAGATTGCGAACGGCGGGGTCGTCCTCAACGACCAAGATGAGCGGTTTTACGGCAGAGTTCGGCACAGCGCTACTCCTTATCAAACGAAACGTCGGCGGCGGGAAGCTCAATCGTAAAGACCGAGCCGTGCGGGTCCGCCGCGGCAACCTCTATGCTACCGCCATGCGCCAACGCAATGGAACGGCAGAGCGAAAGACCCAGGCCCACGCTGCGATGGCTGTCGGCAAGACCGTGGTTGGCGGTGTAGAACGACTCAAAGACCCGCTCGCGATCTTCGGGTGCGATGCCCGGACCATCATCGGCCACCGAGCACGCCACGCGTCCATCGTCGACGCTAATCGAAATCATGATATGCGAGCCTGCGGGCGTATAGGTGATGGCGTTGTTCACCAGATTGACCACCAGCTGCACCATCAGACGCGCGTCGACGTTGACGAGTGCCGGCTCATCGCACGCCACCACCTTAAGGTCGTGCTCGCGCACGGCAGGGTTCACGTGGCGCAGCGCCTCCTCCACGATATCGTCCATGAGCTCGAGCGTGGTCGACAGGCGCATACCGCCGCCCTCGAGCTTGGTGATGGCGAGCAGGTTCTCGACGGTAGCGTTGAGCCATTGCGCATCCGAGCGAATGGACAGGAGCAGGCCGCGGCGCGTCTGGGCATCGAGCACGGCCGTGCCAGTCGAGCCTTGGTCGAGCAGCACGTCGGCATTGCCCGAAATACTGGTGAGCGGCGTGCGCAGATCGTGCGAGATGGAGCGCAGCAGGTTGGCGCGCAGCTGCTCGTTTTTGGCAAGCACCGCCGCTTCTTCGCGGGCCTCCATGGCGCGGGCGCGATCGAGCGCCAGCGCGCCTTCGCTCACGATGGCATCGGCAAGCGCCCGTTCCTCGTGCGTCAGCACGTCGGGCTCGGCAACGATAGCCAGCACGCCCACCACCGAGGCGGGGTCGCCCGAGCGCACGAAGCCGTCGCCCGTGCGAACCGTCAGGTAGATGCCATAAAACGCCGAGCCGCCAAACGTGGCATCGAGCGGGGTTCCCACGTAAGCCGACGCCGAGAGTCGCGGCGGCATCTGCGGCGCCAGCTCGTGCACCGGCGCGGCATCGCCCACGGCCGTGTACGTCGCACGCGGCAGCAGGTCCTCATCGTCGGCGTCGGCGCTGTACCATACGACCGGACAGCCCGAAAGACGCGCCAGCTGCGTTGCCATGGCATGCACAATCTGCTGCTGATCGGCACACCGCTGCAGCATGCGGTTGGTCTCGAGCACCATATGCGTGCGGCGGTCGCTAGCGGCAGCCTGTGCCAAGGCGCGGCGCAGGGCCAACGCAATCGAGCTCGACACAAGCGAGACCACAAACATGATGAAGAACATGCCGGGATAGACGCGGTCGATACGCGACAGCGAGTAGCGCGGGTCGACAAACAAGAAGTTGTAGAGCGCCACGGCGGCAGCCGAGCTCAGCAAGCAATACAGGCGACTCCAGGTAAAGAATGCGCACAGCTGAACGGCGAACACATAGACGATCATGATACTCGGCGCGAGACCCGGATGGTCAAGTAGCGCGCCCACAATCGTCGCCGCGACCAGCAGCCCCGCCGATACGCAGGCGTCA
>USMA01000004.1 GCA_900555765.1 uncultured Collinsella sp. | reverse complement strand
AGGCAGTCTTAGCGAACCCCGCGGTAGCGACGCTTATGGACAACAACTCGCTGCTGTTCCAGGACAAAGTTTCGTTTAGTTTTAAATACTGCTAGATCTACCCTAACCGCATTGAGTTACTCAAGAAGGGCACTTTTGGCGGCAAGCACACCGAGATTGTCTACCTTAAGGACATCACGGGGGTCAACAGGATCAAGGGCCGCGACGTTTTCCTACGTAACAGGCTGTTGACTGCTTGTGTCTTTAGCCTGAGCAGCCGTGCGAAGGCCCAGGAATTTGTGAACGCGCTGAACATGGTGATGTAGCCTATGGCGGCGTTCGGGCCAAGGTAAAAATCGGGGGCGCAGAACGGTGTTCTGCGCCCCCGATTGAGTCGATGTGTTTAAAAGGCCGGCTTGCCTATTCGCTACCGTCCCCAGCGTTTTCGCGGTCACTGGCAAGCATTGCTGCGCCGGCGACCGTTGTCGCCACGGCGGCAGCGGCGAGCCCGGCGGCAATACCGGAGCCGTCGCCTGTGTCGGCGAGCTTTCCGCCCGAGCCCTTGTCCTTGTTGCCCTTACCGTTCTTGTCGGCGCTGTCCGTGGTGGCATCGTTGCCGTTGCCGCCGTCGGTACCGTTGCCGGTGTCGCCCGCGTTGCCCGAAGTCGTCACAGTAAAGCTTGCGGCTCCGTCGGTGGCAAGCGTGTAGTTTTGCGCCGCGTCGCCCAACAGGCCTTTCGCACGCACCCAATACGTCCCCGCGGCAAATGCCTCGCCCTCGGCCATCGCCGTTCCCGGAGCGCCGTTCGCGTCGTGCACAAACTCGAGATGGGCCGTGCAGGCATCGGTTTCGAGCTTGCCCTCGAGTGATGCCGCAATCTTGGCGCGCACGTCTTCGCCGGCCTTAAGGCCTTCGAGTCCCTCAAAATGGGGTGTCAGCGCGCGTGGATCGATATCGATGGGCACGGAGCCCTGCAGCCCCGTGACGGTCTCGTTACCCAGAGCATCGACATCAACATATTCGATGGCAAACGCATGGCCCGAAGCCGCCACGTTGAGTACGTTGCTGCTGTCGACAAGGCGGAAATGGCCCTCGCCAACGGTCTTGCCATCTTGGAGCGAGGCATCGCTCAGCGAGTCGCCGTACGTCATGCGCATGCGGGTCGGGAGATAGCACGAAACGGTTTGCTTGTGCTGCGCATCGTTGTAATTGCGCTGGTAGATGCTCCGGGCCAGTGCCGCATCAACAAAGTCGGATGCGATGATGCCAATGTGCTTGCGGCAGTCCGCCTTTGTGCTCTCAACTCCGGTATTGTTTATATACGAGCTCTTGTACAGGTGCTCGTTGACCACTCGCGCTGCGGTAAAAGGGTTGTTTTGCGTGCAGCTCGTGTAGTTGATAAACCAGCAGCGCTCCGGTGCCTGCACCGTTGTCCCGTCCGCGGCAGTGATATCTACGGTGCTGCGCTCGAACTCGGACGCTGCCTTCAGGGCCATATCGACCCAGTCGATCTTACTGGATCCCGTGCAGTCGTAATGGTCTTGGGCATATACCTTGGTGCAATAGGGCTCTTTGGCACCCGCATTGCGCGCAGCCTCAAAGCCTCGCGCGTCTTGGACGAGGCACATGGACTTTCCGGAATGCGCCTTGATTTTGTCGTCCCATTCAGTGAGGTCGAGGCCCCACGTGTGGCCGTCTACGCTGTCGCCGGCGAGTTTAAATCGACGCAGCAGGACGATCTTTCCGCGCACCTCGTTCAGTGTGGGGACATGGCTCGACGTATAGAACAGATCGGAGTTATTGCCCATAACATTGGCGAAAGCCGTCGTAACGCTTTCGTCGGTAGCCTCGTCGTTGCCTCGTGACACCAGCATGATGAGCGCTTCTGACGGGTGTTCGTTCAAAAATGTTTTGAAGTAACCGATGACATCGGAGAGTTGCATAAAGCCCCCGTCTTTTTTGTGCAGGTAGCATATTCCATGGTCGATGCCGGGGTCGCCGTTCTTGTCGTTCTTTCCAAGTCGGATATCAAAATAGCGAATGCCTTCGAGCAACTGCGTGGGGATGTAATCCTGCTGGCACTTTGCAAGCGAGGTTTGGGGCTCGGTGTCGTTGTCGACGCTGCAGGTGCCCGAATCGTGAGTTCCCGGGATGCTCAGTTCGTCGAGGTACTTGCTGCCATCGACGTGGCTCATCCAACATGGTCCGTCGACGTAGCTGCTATACGTGGTCCAGTCGATGCTGCTAACTGTGGCATTGGTCTTGTCCATGCTGTAGCCGACAAGCTCGAGCTCCCACGGAATGCTCTTACTCTTATGGCAGATCTTATTGTTGTCCTGGTCTTTGCCGTCCTTTTCTATGGCCAGGTACTTAATGTCTTTTTTCTCGGTTTCTTTCTCGACCGTGCGGTCTCGGATGATATAGGTACCGTTTGATTGACGCTCGAACGCAAAAGAGCGGCTGGGCTTGTTGTCATACTCGCCGCTCCATACGTGGATGACCTTTCCATCTTTGTCCGAGTCGCCATCGACCGACCAAATGCTGTAGCCCGTCTTCTTGTGCTCTTCGAAATTGAGCAGGGTGCGGATGGCATACCAGTTTGTATCGTCATTCTTGGTCGTTACGTTCTCAAGGATGAGCTTGCTGGACGTGCCGTCATTAAACAGGTGGCAGACGTTGCCGATGACGTTGCCGTCTTCGTTGACGCTCGCGGTACGAAAATAGCCCGCGGGGCGAAGGCGAATGACGAAATTGTCGAGGCTGACTGCCGCTGTGGCGGCGTCGTCTGCAAATGCCGCTCGCAGGGGAATGCCCGGTACTGCGGTTTCGGACAGGCTTGCAAGTGGCGACAACGCGGCGAGTCCAAGGCCCAGCGTAAACGCTCGGCGACTGATGGCATGGTGTTCGGTCATAGTTCCTCCGTTCGCAGAGTGCGGTTATGCGCTGGTTTTGGTCACTATACTGCCCAGATGTTTAAAGACGCCGGTTTAATTGTCTGTGCGGCGCTATAAATCGGCGGGCGGACGTGTTGGGGTGCTTGCCGTTTTCGTACTGTTGTCACATTTGTGGTGGTTCCGGCGTCCGGCATCCTCGCGTTCGTTGGCTACCGGCATAAGAAAGGGAGGGTCGGTTTACCGGCCCTCCCTGGGTACGAAGCGCTGGGTACCGTCGCTTGTTTGCACTGCGCCCGCGTATCCCGCTGCGCTCGCCAGTCGCTTATCGCTTGATCTCGATATCGTCGAGCTTGACGTCCATGGCCTCGGTCTTGGCCTCGGCGATGTCATCGGCAAATTCCAGGGACTTCATCATGGTCTCGACGGCGTCCTTGTGCTCCTCGATGTTGTCGATGCGTACATACACGCTGCCACCGTCAACGTCGGTGAAGTACTCGGTCGTCACGCCGCCCGAGTGCGTAAAGTAGGCGCTGCGCCAGGTCTTGCCGTTGTACTTAACGGGATCGCTCTCGGTCCATCCGGAGTTGGCCTTCCACTTTGCCTCGTAGTCGAACAGTTCATCGGCGTTCTTGTCAGGATCGAAGACGGGGATGAAGCGGTCACTGGCATGCTCGCTCTCGGTGAACTTAAACTGGGACCTGTCGGCGGTATCGCCTGCAACGTCCGTGATTTCGACGCCCTCGGGCACCTCGACTTTAAACCAAATGAAGTCAGTCCTCATATCCACGGCTGGCTTTTCCGCTCCACCGCCACCGCCACCGCCGCTGCCGGTAGCGCCGCCGCTGCCACCGCAACCCACCAAGGCAACCGCGGCAAAGAGACTGATGCAGAGGATGAGAATCGCAAAGGCCTTCTTTTTCATGGTCGTGTCCTCCTCGATCTGTAACCGCCCATGGATTACCTGCCTTTACTGTACGCGCGAGCGGCTCGCTCGGGTGGGCCATGTGTCCCATTCTGAGGGCTGGAATTGCGCCGACAAGTGGCAATATGCGCGGGTCCAAAAGAGGGGAGGGCCGGTGTTGTCGGCTCTCCCCGGGGTGAGGTGTCCGTTGTTTTAAAGGGGCGCGTGTACGCGGGCGTTGCCCCAACAGGTTCCTTGTTTATAGATATGCCCCAGTTTGTGACGTCCGGCAGTCCCGAAAGGCGGGCCATGTTTCCCATGTTTGCGTTGGCATGGCCTATCGTGTGCCATAGAAATCCGCGATGGCCAGGTGCGCTGACGCTCGAGTACTTATGGGCTAGACTTAGCACCATTATGTGATCGATGCGGTCGGTCGGTGGTTGCCACCCGACCGATGTATATGACTTGAAGGTGCGTGCGTATGAGCCAAGAGATGATGGACAAAACCTGCCGCGGGTTTGCCGAGGCGCTTGCCGCGCGCGAGCCGGTTCCCGGCGGTGGCAGCGCGAGCGCCTATGTGGGCGCGCTGGGCGCCTCGCTGTGCGGAATGGTTGCCCGCTTCGGTGCGACCAATCCCGCGCTTGCTGATCGTGCGGATGACCTGACGCGTGCGTTTGCCCAGGCTGATGAGCTGGCCCAGGAGCTTGTCGAGTTGGTTTCCGAGGACGTTCGTGCCTACAGGCGGGTGTCCGCGGCGTACGGTATTCCGCGTGACGATCCGGCTCGAGCGACCGCGATTCAGGATGCGCTGCACGTGGCCGCCATGCCGCCGTATCGCATTATGGATGCCTGCGGGCGCGCACTGGCGCTGCTCGAGGACATGGCGGACAAGGGCTCCCGACAGCTGCTGTCCGACGTGGCGTGCGGTGCCGTATTCTGCCGCGCCGCCATGCAAGGCGCGAGCCTGACGCTCTTTGCCAACACCACATCTATGAAAGACCGGGTGCGTGCCGAGGAGCGCGAGGCGGCGTGCGATGAGATGCTGGATACGTGGCTGCCGCGCGCCGATGCGCTGGCGCGCCGCGCCGCCGATGCAGCCAGGAAGAGGGGATAGCCATGGCCGAGCTGCTTAAGGGTGCTCCCGTTGCCCGTGCTTTGACCGAGGAGCTCGTTGCTCGCTGCGTTGCTTTGCGCGAACGCGGCGTTGTGCCGACGCTGGCCATTGTTCGTGTGGGCGAGCGCGAGGACGACCTGTCCTACGAGCGCGGTGCCCTCAAGCGCTGCGAGAAGGTTGGCATTGAGGCTCGCGGCGTTTTGCTTCCTGCCGATGTTTCGCAGGATGAGCTGCTGGCGGCTATTAGGGACATCAATGCCGACCCCGCTGTTCATGGCTGCCTGATGTTTCGCCCACTGCCCGCTGGGCTTGACGAGGATGCGGTTGCCGCGGCGCTCGATCCCGCCAAGGATGTTGACTCCATGACGCCGGCTTCGCTGCTTACCACGCTTTCGGGGCGCGGCGAGGGTTTTGCCCCCTGCACAGCTGAAGCCGTGCTTGCTTTGCTGGATCATTACGGCGTTGAGCTGGACGGCGCCAAAGTTGCCGTGGTCGGACGCTCACTGGTAATTGGCCGCCCCGTTGCCGCCATGCTTACGGCGCGCAACGCAACCGTGACGACGTGCCATACGCATACGCGCGATCTTGCCGCCGAGTGCTGTGCTGCTGACATTGTGGTTGCCGCCGTTGGACGCGCGCGCACGATTGGCGTGGATGCCGTTCGCGAGGACCAGACGATCATTGATGTGGGCATTAACTGGGATGAGGACGCTGGCAAGCTGGTGGGTGACGTCGATTTTGTTGCCGCGGAGCCGGTTGTTGGTGCCATCACCCCCGTGCCGGGCGTCGTGGGCGCCGTGTCTACGGCGATGCTCGCCAAACACGTGATCGATGCGGCCGAGCGCTCATCGATATAGGCGTTTTGGGCTGTTTGAGGGGTTGGCTATATACCACGTGGTCAAAAAGCGCTAAATATGAGTACTGTTGCCAAGATAGTCACATATATTTTACGTCTTTTGGGCTTCCTAACGATATTCATTCTCGTTAGAAAGCCCATTTTATTGAACCTATGGGGAATAACGCTGCCTCGCTTTTGGACAAATAGGGATTTCCGGCACTCATTACAAGGAAATTTGCTGCTACTAAATTGGTGACAGTACTCATATTTGGCATTTTTTGACCACGGGGGCTGCCGAGGCCGTGGTATCGCCCTTTTAGCGTCGAAGCGATACACTGTTGCCGTTAGATTTCTTCGCTCACGGAGGATGCACATGCCGTGCACAACGATTCTGGTCGGTAAGAACGCGAGCTACGACGGGTCGACGCTTGTCGCGCGTAACGAGGACTCGTCCAACGGGGTGTTTGAGCCCAAGCGTATGCGCGTGGTGCATCCCGACGAGCAGCCGCGCGTCTACACGAGCGTCCTGAGTCACCTGACCGTTGAGCTGCCCGATAACCCCATGCGCTACACGAGTGTCCCCGATGTTGTCCCGGGCCACGGCATCTGGGCCGAGGCCGGTTTCAACGAGCTCAATGTGGGCATGTCCGCAACCGAGACGCTCACCACCAATGAGCGCGTTCGCGGCGCCGACCCGCTCGTGGACTACGTGCCCGCCAAGGGCAACGAGGGTGAGGACGGCTATGTGCCGGCGCAGCCTGGTGGCCTGGGCGAGGAGGACATGGTGACCCTGGTCCTGCCGTACGCTAAGTCCGCCCGCGACGGCGTTCGTATCCTGGGCGACCTGCTCGAGCGCTACGGCACCTACGAGAACAACGGCATCGCCTTTAGTGATGTGGACGAGATCTGGTGGCTCGAGACCATCGGTGGTCACCACTGGATTGCCAAGCGCGTGCCTGACGACGCCTACGTGACCATGCCCAACCAGCTGGGTATCGACAGCTTTGACCTGGATGACGCCGAGGGCGCCCAGGCCGACCACATGTGCTCCGCCGACTTGCGCGCCTGGATGGCCGAGTGGCATCTGGACCTGACGCTGGGCGTCGAGGGCGACGGCCCGGCTGCGGTCTTTAACCCGCGCGAGGCCTTTGGCTCGCACAGCGACAGCGACCACGTCTACAACACGCCGCGCGCGTGGTACATGCAGCGCTGTCTCAACCCCAGCGACGTGTGGGATGGCCCCGACGCCGACTACACGCCCGAGAGCGACGATATCCCCTGGAGCCGCGTGCCCGAGCGCAAGGTGACCATCGAGGACATCAAGTACGTACTCTCGAGCCACTACCAGGGCACGGAGTACGATTGCTACGGTAGCAAGGGCACGCCCGCTACGCGTGGCGCCTATCGCCCCATCGGCATCAATCGCAACAGCCAGCTCGCCGTGTTGCAGCTGCGTCCCTATGCGCAGCCGGCCTATCGCGCCGTGCAGTGGATGGCGTTTGGCTCCAACTCGTTTAACGCGCTGGTTCCGCTGTACGCCAACGTCGAGACCATGCCCGAGTACTATGCCGACACGCAGGCTCGCGTGACGTCCGAAAACTTCTACTGGGCCAACCGCCTGATCGGCGCGCTGGCTGACGTCCGCTTCCATGAGTGCGGTCGCGCGGTCGAGGACTATCAGGAGAAGGTCGGTGGCATGGGCCACAAGCAGATCCATGACGTCGACGCTGCCGTAGCCGTTCTGCCCGAGGCCGAGGTGCCTGCCGAGCTTGCACGCGCCAACGAGGCCTTTGCCGAGCGTGTTCGCGTGGAGACCGATGCTCTACTGGGCAAGGTGCTCTACACCACGAGCTGCGCCATGAAGAACTCTTTCGCGATGAACGACAACGTGAGGTAGGGATTTCCCGTCGATCGAATAGTGCTAAAACGCTTTGTCGCTTTCACTCAATCTTGGGTACAAGAACGCCAATGCAGTTGTTTGTGATTGGAGACAACCATGGTTATGAAACTCGATCAGCTTGTTAACGGCGCCATCAACGTTGGCTTTGGCGCTGCCGCCGTTGCCGTCGAGGGCAGCAAGAAGGTTCTCGACGACCTCAGTACCAAGGGCGAGCAGGTCCGCAAGGACACCGCCACCCCCGATATCGCCCGCAGTGTGTCCGACATGTTCGAGCAGGCCGGCGGTACCATCTCCGATCTGACCGAGCGCTTGGGCATGCAGGGCGAGACCGCGGCCCAGCGCGTGCTCGACGAGCTCATCCTTGCCCGCGTCCGCGTTATGACCGCCCCCGAGCGCACGGCCTTCCTGGCTCATGTACGCGACATCGTCGATTCGGTCGAGGACAACGTGACCTCGGTGCCCGTCGAGTCCGTTGGGCCCGACGATGCGAAGGATACCGAAGAGGCCGAGTAGCAGCGTAGATGGCAGATTCCACCACCGATTACAACAATCTAGATCCCTTGGGTGACGAGGCGGCGGTTGTCGATGAGGTCGATGCCGTCGTCTCGGGCGCTCGCAAGAAGCCGCGCGCTGTCGATATGGTCCCCGAGGAGCCCGACGCGATGGCGCCGGACGAGGAATACCAGCTCACGCCGGCGGGTCGTCGCGAACGCATTGGGCAGATTGTTCGCCTGGTCAAAAAGTACCGCGTGTGGGATAACCTCACGCCGGTTCGTTTGCGCCGCCTGCTCGAGGAACTCGGCCCCATGTTCGACAAGATGGGGCAGATTTTGGCCAACCGGTCCGAGATTCTGCCGCAGCGCTTTTGCGACGAGCTGCGTCGTCTGCGCTCCGACGTGGAGCCGGTGCCGTACGAGGTCGTACTCAGTTGCCTGGAAGAAGAATACGGCCTGCGCCTGGGGGAGATGTTCGATGCGATCGACCCCAATCCGCTTGGTAGCGCATCGCTCGCGCAGGTGCACCGCGCTCGTCTGGTGACGGGCGAGGACGTGGCCGTCAAGGTGCAGCGCCCCGGTGCGCAGCAGGTTATGGCACAGGACATCGATATCATCCGCTCGGTGGTGCGTATCGTTTCCAAGTTCGTCAACACCGATCAATTCGTTGACCTGCACGGCGTAGTCGAGGAGTTGTGGACCTCGTTTCGCGAGGAGACCAACTTTTTGGCCGAGGCCAAAAACCTCAACGACTTCTACGAGTTCCATAAGAGCGTTCATGGCGTGACGTGTCCTAAATCCTATCTGGACCTGTGCACCGAGCACGTGGTGGTTATGGACTACGTCGACGGCATTTCGATCGCCGATCCTGAACGCTTAGTGGCCGAGGGCTATGACTTGGAAAAGATAGGTGCCGCGATTGTCGAGGACTACTCGACGCAGGTGCTCGACGACGGCTTTTTCCATGCTGACCCGCATGCGGGAAATATCATCCTCAAGGACGGCATCGTTTACTTTATCGACTTGGGTATGGTCGGACGCATGTCGAGCCACGACCGCGGTATCGTCAAGGACATGATTTTCGCCGTGGCCGAGGGCGACGTGCCCAAGCTCAAGGATTCGCTCATGCGCTTTGCCGTGACGCGCGGCGATTCGGCCGAGCTTGACCATTCGGCCTTTTTGTCCGACTTGGACTTTATTGTTGCCGACTTTGCCGGGCTCGACCTTAAAGACCTGGATATCGGCGAGTTTTTGACCTCGCTGCTCAATCTGGCGCGCAAAAATGACGTTGAGCTGCCGAGCGTGGTGACGATGTTCGCCCGCGGCATGGTGACGCTCGAGGGTTTGCTGACCGAGTACATGCCCAACGTCAACATGATCCAGATCATTCAGGCTCATATCAAAAACGAGAAGAGCACCTATGCCCGCATGCGCGAGATGAGCCGCGACTTTGCCGCGAGCAGTTATCGCGCGGCGAAGGGCTCACTCGAGGCGGCTGAGTACCTGGGGCTGGCTTCGCGTATGCTCACACGCGGGCAGCTTAAGGTGAACACGCAGATCATGAGCAGCGATAAGGCGCTGCGACAGCTGGGTGGAATTATCGACCGCATGTCGATGGCTATCGTTATCGCCGGTCTGTTTATCGGTTCGTCGGTGGTGTACTACGCACGCATCGAGCCGGTTGTGTTTGGTATCCCAGTCATTGGCTTTATGGGCTACGTGAGTGCGCTGGTGCTGGCGCTCATGCTGGGCCGCAATATCTGGCTCAACAGCCACGGCGGCAAGCACTAGAGGCTGCGACCGTCACCGCATTTTCCTTTCGCAAACAATAGCTTTTACCTTGGGCTTCTCCTGCGTGCGAGGCCCTTTTGCGTGATAGCATGTTGACGGTTTTAATCGATGGCCTAGATGGTGGTGCGGAGACGCACGAATGCGCGGTTTTCCTGCGCGTTTGGGAGAATCGGGGTGCAAGTCCCCGGCTGTACCAGTAACCGTAATTCCTCTTGGCTCGGGATGTTCGCGTCGCAGATCGGACGGCACGCCTGAGCCGTTAAGGTTAAGTCGGATCGCCTCCCATCTTGCATGCGGCTGCGGCGTATGCCGCCGGTGTGCATAGGGCTCTGGAGGGAAGGAGGACCCCGATGGGGGAACTCGAGCGCAACATGCGCGATGACGTGGGGCAGCCTCAAGGCAACGCTCCAAGTACAGACAATGGGGGACAAATGGATATGTTTGAGGACGAGCGTGAGCGCGCCTCGTTGCATCGCAGTGGCGCGATTGCACGCGGTGTAGCCAAGCGCTGCCTGGTGGCATTCCTGGCCTTCGCGATGGCCTTTGGCACCACGCCGGCTCAGCTGTGGGCCGAGGGCGCCGAGGGCATTACCGACGCTGTGGTTCAGGCTGCAACGCCGGGCGAGGACGCAGCGCTTGCGGGCGGTACCGCTGCGCAGCGCGGCGCCGAGGTTTCGGATTCCGGGAGCGCGCCTGCAGCTAGTGCCGCCACTACAGAGGCGGCAACTGGCGACGAAGGCTCGGCGACGGGGGAGAGCCCTGCCACGAGCGAGCAGTCTTCGACGGCATCCGCTGGCCAAGCAGGATCTGCCGCCGCGACTGCCGTCCAGACAGAGAACCCGACAGAAACCGGCGATGTCGCCAAGAAGCAAGTCGAGGTCTCGTTCTCGATTATCGGCACCGATGCCGACGGCAAGGCTCAGACCTGGGTGGCACCTACGCAGCTCAAGCTCGACGAGGGCGCGACGGCTGCGGATGCCTTCATTAAGCTGCAGCAGAAGACGGGCTTCAAGGCGAAGTACGATCCGAACACGGCATACGGTTTCTACCTCGAAAGCATCACATCCCCGAGCGATGGCCGCACGCTTGCCTACGATCCGACGACTCATGCCTACTGGCAGCTGTTCGTCGACGGCGCGTCTTCCTCGGTTGGCGCGAGCAGCGTCAAGCTCACCCAGGGGCAGAAGATTGAGTTTGCCTATACGGCTGGTAGCTCGTCCCCTGTCGTTAAGGACCAGCTTGCTGCGAATGTGACCGTCATTGGTCGCGATGCCCAGGGCAAGACTCAGACTTGGGTCGATAACGCGCAGTATGTGGTGACGTCCGGTTCGAGCGCGCTTGACCTTACGAAGGTCGCGCTCGAGGCGAATGATATTGACGCCGTTGCTGCGGGCTCCTTCATTCTGAGCCTTAAGTACAACGGCGTTGAGCTGGGTACGCCGCTCGATTATTCGACCTATTGGCAGCTGTTTATCAACGGCAAGCCGAGCGACTACACGGCAGACAATGTCACCATTCATGCTGGCGATACCGTTACGTGGTTCTACGGTGGCTGGGGCGACCAGTTGCCCTCTGATTCCGTCCATGCTTCCGTTCAGGTACTTGGTAAGGACAAGGACGGCAAGCAGCAGGTTTGGGCTTCGACGGGCCAGACGAGCCTCAAGGCAGGCTCCACTGCTAAGGAGCTCCTTGAGCAGACCGGCCTTACTCTCGATGCTGGCGAATCGTCTTGGGGCTGGTTCCTCAACGGCATTTATTCGCCGTTCGATGGTAAGTCCTATGGCTGGGATGCTGCGACCAATAGCTATTGGCGCTTCTACGTAAATGGCAAGTTCGCCGACGCCGGCGCCGGTGCCTATGAGCTCCAAGAGGGTGACGCCGTCACCTTTATGTATGGTGCTGACGCCGATGCCCTTCCTGGCCAGGTTCTTGGTTCTGTCGATGTTATCGGTCCCGATGTCAACGGCAACAATACTCGCTGGGGCTCGGCAAGCAACGTTTCTCTGCCCGAAGGCTCTACGGCTCAGGATTTCATTGAGACGGTTCTGAAGGCAAAGCGCGTTGATTACAAGGCCTCCCAGAGTGGTGCATACTGGGTCCTCAATTCCGTTTCTTCGCCGTTCGATCACAAGCCGTATGTCTGGGATGCTACGACCAATAAATATTGGCACCTGTATATCAATGGAGAGCCCTCCTTACTCTGCGCCAATCAGATTACGCTCAAGAGTGGCGATAAGGTTACGCTTGCCTATACGACCGATGACTCGCCCATGCCCGATCCCGACAAGATTGTCGTGGACCCGAGTGCGACGACTCCTGATTGGGATGCCGAGTGGGCCGGCTACGGCAACAGTGGCAACGGTTCGACCGTAACGGATGCCAAGACGCCTGCGCAGGCTGCCGGTCTTAAGTGGGCCTTCGATTGGAAGGCCGAGTCTGGTCAGCAGTATGCCAACTGCAGCGAACCTGTCATCGCTAACGGCTTTGTGTATATTGCGACCGAGAACGAGCTCATTAAGATCGATTCGTCCACGGGCAAAAAGGTTGCCTCTGCGCCGCTTGCCTCCAAGGTGAGCTATACCTCTCGTCCGATCTATACCAATGGCCTTATCATCGTTCCGCTCAACGGCGGTGCGGTCCAGGCGATTACTGCAGACAAGCTGATCTGCAAGTGGCTGACGCCCGGTTTGACGGACTTGACGCAGAGCTCCTGCACCGTCGTTTCGGACGGCGAGTACGTCTATGTTGGTACGGTCGATATTTCGTATGATGAGAACTACAACGCGACCTACGGCAACGGCTCCCTTAAGCGTATCAAGATTGCCACGGGCGAAGTCTCTTGGCAGAACATTGACGCTTCCGAGGGCTATTATTGGACTGGCGCTGCGCTGACGGATAAGTACACCATTGTTCCTACGAGCGCGGGCACGCTTAAGTGCATTGATAAGACGACGGGCGATGTCATTTCGACCATAAAGCTCGGCGTTGTCGCAAATGCCGATTGCATTGCCGATCCGTCTAATGGTTCGACCTTCTATCAGATGACACACGACGGAAAGCTCCATGTGATTTCGCTTTCGGCGAAGGGCGTACTGAGCGAGCAGAAGACGGTTGATCTGGGCCTTACGAATAATCTGAGCGCCCCTGCGGTGTTTGGTGACAATCTGATTGTCGGCGGACAGACGGCTACGGGCTCTGCTCTGGTTCTCTATAACCTGAAGACGGGTAAGACCACGATGGTCGCTGCTGCCGACGGCAAGGCGCTGCCGGCTGGCCTCAACGGTATTGCTGCTACTCCGCTGGTGAGTGTTCAGGGCGGCAAGACCTATGTGTACTTCACCGTTAACAGCGCGGATAGCAAGGATTACGTCAACTACTCTGCTGGTGGTGGCGTGTATCGCTATACGCTCGGCGATGCAGGGGCGACGCAGATTTATGATGCGGCTGGCCATTACCAGTACTGTGACTCTCCGGTCATTGCCGATGCTTCTGGCAATCTCTACTACATTAATGATTCGGGCACGCTGTTTAAACTTGGAGCTGTCGAGTCTTGGACGGTTGCCTTTAACTCCAACGGCGGGTCTGCTTGCGACACTAAGTTTGTTGCTACGGCCGATGGCAAGCTGGTCAAGCCGGCCAATCCGACGCGCGATGGCTACACTTTCGGCGGTTGGTATACCGATGAGGCTTGCACGCAGGCGTATGACTTTAGCACGCCGGTGACGGCCGATCTGACGCTGTATGCCAAGTGGACCAAGAATGCCGTTAACCCTGGCGGTAATGGCGGCGCTGGTTCGAATGGCGGCGGCGGTTCTGGTACCGGTACTGGTTCCGGCACTGGCACTGGCACTGGCACTGGCACGGGTTCCGGCTCCGGCTCGAAGGGCGGCGCTATTGCCCCGGGCAAGAAGCCGGTGACCAAGACGACGGTGTCGACCAAGAGCGAGACCAAGGACAACAAGTCCAAAAAGAAGGGCTCCGATAAGTCCGATAAGAAGGACGAGAAGAAGTCTGACAAAAAGGACAGCAAGTCCGACAAGAAGTCCGATTCCAAGTCCGATACGGGTGCTGCTTCCACGACCACTGCTAAGAAGTCCTCTAGTGCTGCCGAGCAGGAGACTGGCACCAATGCGCTCGCCATCGTTGGCATCGCCGCCGGCGTGATTGGCCTCGCGCTCATCGCCGTCTTCGTGCTGACCAAGCGCGGCAAGGGTGACGGTAATGCCCGATAAGCCCAAGGAGACCAGCGGGCAACAGCCCGACTCCTCGTTTATCCAGCTCGATGATCCAAAGCAAAAGGGCGCCGCTTCGGCGGCGTCCGCCTCTCGTCACAAGGCGCTCCTTGGCGTTCTGACTGCCGCATGCACCATTCTGATCGTCGTCTCGCTGGGTTTCGTCTATCCTTCCACAAGCGGTGTCTGGTCCATCGACTGGATCATTCAGACCGTGACGGGGGAGAGCGTCGTCACCAAGGACTCCAAGGGGTCTGGCTCGTCTGCCGCTTCGGGCGAGGCCAGTTCCAAGGATTCCAAATCTTCGAATGATGCAAAAGACGAGTCCAAGGGTTCGAACGACGGCAAGGACGATTCCGAGTCTTCGGACAAGGAATCGGATAAAAGCTCGGATAGCAAAAAGTCAGATGATCAGAAAGGCAAGCAGTCTGGAGATAAATCCGCTGCCCATAATACGGTAGCCGGCGATACTCCCAATGTGTCTGGCGGGGCTTCTTCGGGCGGCGGTCAGTCGTCTGATGGAGCCTCCAGCTCTAATGGCGGAAGCGCTCCCTCGGGCGGACAGGGCGGCTCGCAGGAGTCCAACTACGTCACGGTAACGGTTTCGGTCACATCGAGCGCCGTGGGCAATCCTGTGTCCTCTGGTGGCACCTTTACCTTTAACGAAGGCGCTACTGGCTACGATGCCCTGTGTGCGCTG
>USMA01000003.1 GCA_900555765.1 uncultured Collinsella sp. | reverse complement strand
GAGCAGGTGCTTTTCATCACCGACAATATCCTCCCCGGCGACATCTATATCCGCGCCAAGGAGCTGCATTTCGTCACCGACGCGCCGCGCGCCGTCTTCCTCGTCCGGCAGGTAGGCCGGGCGGACGTCGCCTCCGTCGACGTGCTTTCCGGTATGTTCCCGGACAAGCAGCAGGACTTTGTCCTGAGCATCAACGAGTCCGACATCGTCATCGTCAAGGCGCTCCCCTCGGCGGAATGCCCTGAGGTCATTGCGAGCACTGCAGCGCTCATCGAGAAGACCCTGCTTGACGAGCTTGGCATCAAGTGCGTGATCGGCATCAGCACGAACGCGCATCATCTGCGCGAGCTGGCGGATCGCTATAAGGAGGCGCAGGTCGCCATCGAGGTCGGCAAGGTGTTCGAAAACGAGAAGCCGGTCATCCACTATGACAACCTCGGCATCGGCCGCATTATTTATCAGCTGCCGACGACGCTGTGCGAGATGTTCCTGTCAGAAGCGTTTAAGAAAAACCCCATCGAGGCGCTCGACGAGGACTTCGATCTGCTCATCTGCGGCTAGATGGCGGTGGATGGCGATACGGCCCAGATTGGTCCCGAGCTTGCCGGTGCCTTTGAGATTCCCTGCGTGACCGACGTGAGCTGCGTGCAAAGCGCGGGCTTTACGACGTGTGGCTCGCTGGCGCTCGTTCACGGATGCGATGCCGGCGAGGAGACGGTGTGTCTTGAGATGCCGTGCGCGATGACGCCTGCCAAGGAGATTGGCCTGTTGCGTATGCCGAGTATTGCCGGTATTCGCGCGGCGGAGGAGGCGGACGTGCGCGTGGTCAGTGCCGCCGACGTGAACGCCGACCCCGCGCGTTGCGGTCTTGCCGGGTCGCCGACACAGGTCGTGCGCTCGTTTGTGCCCGACCGTGATCAAACGTGCGAGACCGTTGAGGGCACGGCATCCGAGCAGGCGGAAAAGCTCGCCAAGATTATCGAGGGGATGGCATAGATGAGCGGATTGAATATCGATAGCGAAGCCTGCATCGGTTGCGGGCGCTGCGGCCGTGCCTGCGCCTCGGGCGGCATTGTGGTGGAGGGTGGGCGTCCCAACCGCTGTGCCCGCGTAACCGACGGCTGCATTCTGTGCGGCGGGTGAGTCCATGCCTGCCCCGTCAACGCTATCTCGATCGAGCGTGACGAGGCCGCCGGCGCGGCGGACCTTGATACATATCGAGACATCTGGGTATTCGTGCAGACCGACGAGCACGATACAGTGGCTCCTGTTGCCTATGAGCTGATGTGTAAGGGCCGTGAGCTTGCCGATGCCCGCGGCTGCCGTTTGGTGGCATTGGTCGGCATGAGCCCCGAGAGCTCGCTCGAGGAGCTGGAGCATCTGGTCTGTGCCGGTGCGGATGAAGTTGTGGTCTGTCGCGACGAGCGTCTGTGTCAAAACGACGCAGAGACCTATGCCCGTCTGATTTGCGATTTGGTGGCCGAGCGCAAGCCCGAGGCCATCCTCTACGGCGCGACCGCCTTTGGTCGCGAGCTGGCACCAGGTGTCGCCGTACGTTTGCAGCCGGGCCTTACGGCCGATTGCACCGAGCTATCGATGGATACGGAGACGGGTCTGCTGCAGCAGACGCGCCCGGCGTTTGGCGGCAACTTGATGGCCACCATCATCTGCCCCAATCACCGACCCCAGATGGCCACGGTGCGCCCCGGTATTTTTAAGGCGCCCGACTTCGACTACAGCCGTTCTGGAACGATTACCCAGGTAACGCTTTCAGAAGACGTCAAAGCTCGTGTCGAGATCTCGATTCCCGCCGAGGAGTGGGGACAGCAGGCTTCGATCGCCGATGCCGAGCGCCTGGTCGTGGTGGGTCGCGGCATTGGTTCCAAGAAGAATCTGCCCCTGATGCGAAAGCTCGCCGAGGCTCTGGGAGCCGAGCTTGGCTGCACGCGACCTGTCGTGGAGGCCGGCTGGTTGGAGTATCGCCATCAGATTGGCCAGACCGGCGTATCGGTTTCGCCCAAACTTCTCGTGAGTATCGGTGTTTCGGGCGCCATCCAGCATCTTGCCGGCATCGGTGGGGCAGAGTGCATTATCGCCATCAACGAGGACCCGGATGCCCCCATCTTTGGTGCTGCCCAGTACAAGGTTGTCGGCGATGCCGTCGAGGTCGTCGAGGAGCTACTGGCCCAGCTTGAGCGCTAGGCGCGCGCCAGCCAGTCGCGCATCTCGTCCTTTAGGCGCTCCCAGGTCGCTTGCGTGGCGGGATCGGTAAAGGGGCGCGTAATGCCAAAGGGCGCGTCGAGCAGGCGATAGATATCGCCCTGCACGCGCGCCAGCGCACGGCTTGCCGGATAGACGAGCTCAAACATAAAGCAGATGAGCCCCACCAAGAAGTCGGCGGGCTCATCGCGCTCATCGCGCGTGACGCAGCGGTGCTCGTCAAAGGCGGCCAGCGTCGGTGCCGAGAAGTGGCTGGCGAGAAATGCGTCCTCATCCACCTTAAGGATGGTCTCGACGGTGCTGTCGGCGATGGTGCGCATAATGTCGATCTTGTCACCATCGCGCACGATATCGCAGAAGCTTCGCGTGCGCACGTCGAGCTGCGCGGGTAGACGGAAATCGCTGTGATAGGCAATGCTCGCTCGGATGAGCCCATCTTCTGCCGGGTCATCGATAAAGTCGCGGATGCTCGTTACGGCGGGTGCATCGGCGGGATTCTCGCCAAAGAGGACCTCGATGCCCAGCGCCGCATGGCTCATGCTCTCGGCGTCCTTAAAGGTGTCCCAGCGTCGCAGCTGCTCAAAGCGGCCCATATCGTGTAGCAGGCCGCAAAGCCATGCCAGGTCAATATCTTCTGACGACCAGCCCTGCTCGCGCGCTACGGCATCGCATGCCTCGGCCACGTGGTACGTATGCTCGATTTTGAGCGCGATGCGTGGGTTGGTGGCGTCGTAGGCATCGGTGTAGCTTTTGAAGGCCGCGCGCGCCCGGTCTCGATCGATAGCTGTCATAATGACTTCCTAAAAAGTTGTGTCTTTCGATCCGGTGGCAATTGTAGGTGAACTCGGTTGCTGTCGGATGATGATTCTGCCGTGTCGCTACATGCGGCTCGGAGACCTTGTCAGGATGAGAAGCGTATGGTGCTCAAAATCGTTAGAACCGTCTGGCCAGTGATGCTTACCTATGTTGCAATAGGCGCGCCGTGCGGAATGATCATGGGACAGACGGGAATGGAGCCCTGGATGGTCTTTGCCCTGAGCAGCACGTTTGTGACGGGCAGCGGTCAGTTTATGATCTGCAATCTTTGGCTGGCGGGCGTACCGGCACCTTCGATTATCGCGAGCGTTGCCGCCATCTCCTCGCGTTTTGCGCTTTACTCGGCATCGATCGCGCCGCATCTGAGGGGTGCCTCGAAGCGTCAGACGCTGGCTGTTGCCGCGACACTTACCGAGGAGGCATATGGCATCTCGCTTGCCAAGTTGGTTGAAGGGGAGGATTGGGGCCCGCGCGAGTCCTTTGTGCTCAACGCGATCCTCATCGCGACATGGGGCGTTTCGTGCACGATGGGCGCCGTTGTCGGCACTGTTGTCGATGTCCCCACCGCTATTGCGGGCTTTGTCTGCACATCGCTTTTTATCTGCCTGCTCTTTTCGCAGCGACTGTCGCGCGGCAACGTTGTCGCAGCGGTTTCGGGCGCGGTGTCCGTCGCCGTATGCAAGTTCTTGGGCCTCACGAATATTGCCGTGCCGGCAAGCGTCGTGGTCGGCATTGCCATTGCGCTGGCGTGCGATGCTGTATTTGACGGAAGAGGTGCCCGCGATGCCCGTTAACGAGTTCTTGGTTCTGTGGCTGTCGTCGTGGGCTGCTATCGCGTTCTTTCGCATCGCGCCGGCGTTCGCCTTGCGCGGGCGGACCCTGTCGCCCCGCATTACCGAGGCCCTGGGCTATATCCCGCCCGCTGCCTTTGCCGCGCTGGTCGCCAACGACTTGGTGAACCCCGGCGCGTTCGACGCGGGATTCTGGCCTGCCTTGGTTCCCTGGATTGCGGCCGCCGGCGTCGTGGCCGTGGCGGTCAAGACAAAATCGATGCTGTGGTGCTGCGTCTCGGGCATCGTGCTCTATATCGTCTTGAGCCTTATATAGGGCTGGCGTCGCGGGCGCCGAATCTCGTTCCATCCCAACTTGTAGAATTTTTCACCGAGCTGGTCTATTTCTTCTGGTACCATGGTCAAACTTTACTGTAGCAAAGCGTGACGTGGGCTTTTGTACCCCGTCAGCGGAAATGGGGGTTTCATGGCACAGGAAGCAACCGCCAACGAGCAAAAGAAATTCAAGGTCCCGCGCATCCCGGGCGACATCATGATCTATCCGATGATCGTCGGTCTTTTGCTCAACACCTTCTGCCCGCAGGTTTTTGAGATCGGCGGCTTCTTTACGGCTGCCTGCCGCGGTGGCTCCAATACCATCGTCGCCGCGATTCTGCTGTTTGTGGGCGCCGGCATCAGCTTTAAGTCCACGCCGGGCGCCCTCAAGACCGGCATCGTCGTACTAATTCCCAAGCTGGTCGTCGCAGCGACTCTCGGCCTAGGAGTGGCATATTTCTTTAACGACAACTTCCTGGGTCTGAGCTCCGTGTCTATCATCGGCGGCATTACGTTTTGCAACATGGCACTCTATACGGGCATCATGGGCGAGTTCGGCGATGAGTCCGAGCAGGGCGCTGTCGGTATCCTGTTCTTTACGGCCGGCCCCGCCGTCACGATGATCATCCTCGGTGTCTCGGGTCTCGCCAATATCCCCGTCGGCACCATCATCGGATCCATCCTGCCGCTTGTTATCGGCATGGTCCTGGGCAACTTGTTCCCGTTTATCAAGAACCTGCTGGTCCCCGGCGCCAATCCCGCGATCGCTGTCATCGGATTTCAACTCGGTGCGTCCATGAGCCTGTCGAGCTTTATCACCGGCGGTATCTCGGGCATCCTGCTGGGCCTCATCACCCTCTTTATCGTTGGCCCCATCACCTTTGCCTTCGAGCGCTTGTGCGGCGGCAACGGCAAGGCCGCCGTTGCCTGCTCCACCATCGCCGGCACGGCTATGACCACGCCGGTTGCTCTTGCCGAGGTCGCGCCACGCTATGCCGAGCTTGCGCCCACCGCGTATGCGCAGATCGCCACCGCCGTCATCATCACGGCAATCATGGCCCCGATTCTGACCGGCTGGGTCGATAAGAAGTTCTGCCACGGCGAAGAGGATCTGTCGGTCGAAGGCGTCGAGGCTATTGAGGAGGCCGTCGCGACCGACATCGATGGCGAGTAATCGTCGACGCGAGTCAATCAAGCCGGCGTGTGCAATTCGCGCCGTATGGGCGCCCGAACGGTGGCTGTTCTGCAGTGACGTTCGGGCGCGCTGCTATGATTCCCTTTACCCCTGCGGAGAAAGGGGTGTTTGGCGCCTGGGCGCGACTCGGGCGATTCTGGCCACTTGGATATTGAAGGGAGGGCGTCTAGTGATTAAGGCACTCAAGATCGAGATATTCCTGCTGTGCATGATTGTTCTTATCGGGCTTGCCGTACGAAGCCGTCGCTCCCTGTTCTCGAGCACCCAGCAGCTTTTGTTTAGCATGCTGGGCTACACGTCTGCTGCCTACATTTTCTTCGATATGATCTGGACGCTCTCGGACGGCGTAAGCACTCCTGTAGGCAGCACGGCCAACTGGATTTCCAACGCGGTCTCGTTTTCGCTGTTCGCCATCGCGTGCCTCATTTGGTTTTTCTATTCCGAGACGATGCAGGGCTCACGGCTCCTGACCACGCCCTACAGGGTGGTACTTTTAACGTTGCCAACAGCATTGGTGGTCGTGCTGGCATTTACCAGCTACTGGACGCACGCTATGTTCTATATCGATGCACAGGGCGTATATCGTCGCGGCTTTGCTTATATGATCCAGCCCATCGTGAGCTACTGCTACGTCATATATACGTCCTTGCATGCCTTTATTCAGGCTCGAAAAGTCGAAAGCCTGCAAAAGAAGGCCATTTATCGCACCCTCGCCTTTTTTGCGGTTCCCGCTCTGGTGGGCGGTACCTTCCAGGTTTTGTTTTCGGTACCGGGCCTTTGCGTCGGTATAACGCTGAGCATCCTGCTGCTCTATATCGTCAATCAGGAGCAACTGATCTCTACTGACCCGTTGACTGGACTCAACAACCGCAACCGTTTTGAGACCTATATGCTGTCGCTCTTTTCAAATGTGGATCAGGCCGAAGATGTATATCTGCTTATGATGGACGCTGATGGCTTTAAGCAGATTAACGATCGCTATGGGCATGTGGAGGGCGACCACGCTCTTCAGGTCATATCCGCTGCGCTCAAAGAAGTCTGCTCGGCGTCTGGTGGCTTTATCGCACGCTATGGTGGCGATGAGTTCGTGGTGCTCCAAAAGGCAGCGGCGGAACAGGACATCATAGACCTGTGTTCGGCGATTGACGACGAGCTCGCTCGTGCCGAGGTGCCGTATGCGTTGCGGATGTCCATCGGTTACGCGCGGGTCGGCGATAGTGTCGATACCTGGCAAGACTTACTTCGCGCTGCCGATGCGGAGCTCTACCGCGTAAAGCGCGAGAAGAAGAAAGCCGGCGTTCAGATACGCTAGAAAAAAGGGGCGCACGACCGTTGCGATGGTCGTGCGCCCCTTTTGCGTTTGTGGGGGCCACCGGCCATAATGCCCAGGCGCGGTGCGGCAAGACGGGCGTCTGCCGCCGCGACTCGGTACGAAATCAACGAGAACCAGTGTGCTCCATTAAGCTAAAGTATGCGAATGCCCTCCCTAAAAAGGTGAGCTCGCTAGGCTTTTTTGGGTTTGTTGACGATGATGATGCCGCCGCAGACCAACAGCAGGGCAACGATGACGGTAACGGGGCTCGTGCCAGCGCCCTCGCCGAGCAGCAGCGCGCTCAGCACCACACCAAAGACGGGGTTCATAAATCCAAAGCCAGAGACGCGGCTGACGGGGTTGACGGCAAGCAGGCGCGACCACAGCGAGTAGGCGACCGCGGAGATAAGCGCCATGTAGATGATGAGCGCGATGGCGGGGACAATCGCTGTGGGGGAGAGCGCGCCACCCATCAAAAAGCCGATGGCGGTGAGGACCAGGCCGCCGACCAAGAACTGCCACCCGGCAAGCAAGACGCCGTCGTGCTCGCGCGAGAAGATACCGATCAGGCAGGTCGAAAGAGCACCCGCGACAGTGGAGGCTAGGATAAAGCCCTCGCCATCGAGCCTGAAGCCAAAGGTGCCATCTGCGCCCGAAAGGTTGACGAGCGCGACGCCGGCAAAGCCCAGCGCACAGCCAAGCACCTTGGCCGTACTGAGCTTCTCGGTGTGAAATGCCAGGGCGGCTTAGTGGATTGCGAGGAAGTTGTCGCTGGCCTCGATGATGGAGCTCGACATGGCGCTGGCGCATGAGAGGCCCAGATAGAAAAAGAAGTACTGCCCGATAGTCTGGAAGAGCGACAAGACAACGATGGGTTTGATGTCGCGCGCTTGCGGTATGAGGGGGCGGCGTTGGGCCGCGCGCATCCCAACGATAACCAGGGCGCCGGCAAGCGTAAAGCGTAAACCTGCAAAGAGCAGCTGCGAAGCGCTATCGTGCGCTGGGATACCAAAGAGTGCGTAGCCGATCTTGATGCAGGGAAAGGCCGATCCCCAGAGTGCACAGCAAACAAGACAGCCCAGGATGAGTCCGGGCAGGGTGGCGAGATACGGCTTGCGGCTTTCCATGATGTCCTTCCTACATGCGCGAAGCAAAAAAGAACCCGCCACCGGATGTGTCGGTGGCGGGTGTTGTTACCCGAAGGGATTGTACCCGATGGGAAAGGTTTAATCGAAGTAGGCCACGCCGCTCTCAAAGATCGGCATGAACTTATCGCCGGGGACATGCTCGGGCACGTTGCGGTACAGGTTGTCGCCGCGACGCTCGGCATGGCCCATCTTGCCCAGGACGCGGCCGTCGGGGCTGGTGATGCCCTCGATGGCGAGTGCGGAGCCATTGGGGTTGACGGAGAGATCCATGCTGGGCTTGCCGTCCTCGCCAACGTACTGCGTGGCGACCTGGCCGTTGGCGATCAGCTGGGCGAGCACTTCGTCATTGGCGACAAAGCGGCCCTCGCCGTGGCTGATGGCGACGGTGTAGGGGTCGTCCAGGCTGCACTGCGACAGCCACGGGGACAAGTTGGACGAGATGCGGGTGCGCACCAGACGGCTCTGGTGGCGACCGATGGTGTTGAACGTCAACGTGGGCGCATCGGGCGTGGCGTCGACGATGTCGCCGTAGGGCACCAGGCCGAGCTTGATCAGGGCCTGGAAGCCGTTGCAGATGCCCAGCATTAGGCCATCGCGGGCCTTGAGCAGGTCGCGGACTGCCTCGGTGACCTCGGGAGCGCGGAAGAACGCCGTGATGAACTTGGCAGAGCCGTCGGGCTCGTCGCCGCCCGAGAAGCCGCCGGGGAGCATAACGAGCTGGCTTGCACGGATGCGGCGGGCAAGCGCGTGGGTGCTCTCGGCGACGGCCTCGGGCGTGAGGTTGTTGATCACGAAGGTGTCGGCCTCAGCACCGGCGGCACGGAAGGCACGGGCGCTGTCGTACTCGCAATTGTTGCCGGGGAACACGGGGATAACCACGCGCGGGCGGGCGATCTTGGCGCCGGCGTACACGTGGATGTTCTTGGCGCGGAAGTCGATGGTCTCGACCTCGGGGGTCTCGTCGGCGCTGCGGTAGGCAAAGACGCCCTCGATGCCGCTCTCCCAGGCCTCCTGGAGCTCGGCGAGCTCGATGACTTCGGAGCCGGTGTCGATGACATAGCCCTCGACGGTGGTGCCCAGGGGCTCGACGACAACGCCGTCGGCGACCTCGGGCAGCTCGGCATCCTCGGCGAGCTCGACGATAAAGCTGCCGTAGAGCGGGGTGAAGAGGCTCTCCACGTCTACATCCTCGGCTAGCTCGATACCGATCTGGTTACCGACGCACATCTTAAAGAGGCTCTCGGCGCCGCAGCCGTAGCCGGGCGTGGAGATGGCCAGGGCGTTGCCGGTAGCAGTGAGCGCCTCGACAGCGTCAAACGCGGCGAGCAGCTGCTGGGCGTCGGGACGGTAGTCCTCGCCATAGGTGGAGGGGGCGATGCGGACGACGCGGTGCGTGAGGCCCTTGAACTCGGGCGAGACGGCGCGGGCGGCCTTGCCCACGGCGACGGCGAAGCTGATCAGGGTCGGCGGAACGTTGAGCTCGCCGGCCTCGTCCTCAAACGAGCCGCTCATGGAATCCTTGCCACCGATGGCGCCGGCACCCAGGTCGACCTGGGCCATAAGGGCACCCAGGACGGCGGCCATGGGCTTGCCCCAGCGCTCTGCCTCGGTGCGCAGACGCTCGAAGTACTCCTGGAAGGAGAGGTAGGCGCGCTTGTGCTCAAAGCCGGCAGCCACGAGCTTGGCGATGGACTCGACCACGGACAGGTAGGCGCCCGCAAACTGGTCGGCCTCCATCAGATAGGGGTTGAAGCCCCATGCCATGGCACTCGCCGTGGTGGTCTCGCCGTCCACGGGGAACTTGGCGACCATGGCCGAGCTGGGGGTGAGCTGCGTCTTGCCGCCAAAGGGCATGAGCACGGTCGCGGCGCCGATGGTGGAGTCGAAGCGCTCGGAAAGGCCCTTGTTGGAAGCGACGTTGAGGTCGGTGACAAGCGAGGTCATGCGCTCGGCGAGCGTGGTGCCGGCCCAGCTTGGCTGCCACACGCTACGGGCGCACACGTGGGCGACCTGGTGCTTGGGTGCGCCGTTGGAGTTGAGGAACTCGCGGGACAGGTCGACGATGGCGACGCCGTTCCAGGCCATGCGCATGCGCGGCTCGGCGGTAACCTCGGCGATAACGGTCGCCTCGAGGTTCTCCTCAGCGGCGTAGCCCATGAACTCCTCGACGTCACCGTCGGCGACGGCACAGGCCATGCGCTCCTGGGACTCAGAGATAGCGAGCTCGGTGCCGTCCAGGCCGTCGTACTTCTTGGTCACGGTATCAAGGTCGACATACAGGCCGTCGGCAAGCTCGCCCACGGCGACCGAGACGCCGCCGGCGCCAAAGTCGTTGCAGCGCTTGATCAGACGGCAGGCGTCGCCGCGGCGGAACAGGCGCTGCAGCTTGCGCTCGACAGGGGCGTTGCCCTTCTGGACCTCAGCACCCGAGGTCTCGATGGACTCGGTGTTCTGGGTCTTGGAGGAGCCGGTGGCGCCACCGATGCCATCGCGGCCGGTGCGGCCGCCCAGCAGGATGATCTTGTCGGTGGGGGCAGGGCACTCGCGACGAACGTGGTTTGCCGGGGTAGCGCCCACGACGGCGCCAACCTCCATGCGCTTGGCCACGTAACCGGGGTGATAGAGTTCGTTGACCTGACCGGTGGCAAGGCCGATCTGGTTGCCGTAGCTGGAGTAGCCGGCGGCGGCAGTGGTCACGAGCTTGCGCTGCGGCAGCTTGCCCTCGAGCGTCTCGGAAACCGGGACGGTGGGGTCGCCGGCGCCGGTGACGCGCATGGCCTGGTACACATAGCTGCGGCCCGAGAGCGGGTCGCGGATGGCGCCGCCCACGCAGGTGGCGGCACCGCCGAAGGGCTCGATCTCGGTCGGGTGGTTGTGGGTCTCGTTCTTAAAGAGGAACAGCCAGTCCTGGTCCTCGCCATCGACATCGACCTTCACCTTGACGGTGCAGGCGTTGATCTCCTCGGACTCGTCGACATCGGTCATGACGCCGGTCTTCTTAAGGTACTTGGCGCCGATGGTGCCCATGTCCATGAGGCAGACGGGCTTGGCGTCGCGGCCGAGTTCGTGGCGCATCTCCATGTAGCGGTCGAAGGCTTGCTGCACCACGGCGTCGTCGATCGTCACGTCGTCCAGGACGGTGCCGAAGGTGGTGTGGCGGCAGTGGTCGGACCAGTAGGTGTCGATCACGCGGATCTCGGTGATGGTGGGGTCGCGGTCCTCATCGCGGAAGTACTGCTGGCAGAAGGCGATGTCCGCCTCGTCCATGGCAAGGCCGCGATCGGCGATAAAGGCGGCAAGGCCGGCCTCGTCGAGCTCGCGGAAGCCGTCGAGCACCTCGACGGGCTGGGGCTCGGGGGTCTCCATGTACAGCGTCTCGGGCAGGTCGAGCGAGGCGATGCGCGCCTCGACGGGGTTCACCACGTAGTGCTTGATGGCATCGATGGCGGCCTCGTCCAGAGCGCCCGAGATCATATAGCCCTTGGCGGAGCGCACGGCGGGGCGCTCGCCCTGGCTGATGAGCTGCACACACTCGCTGGCGGAGTCGGCGCGCTGGTCAAACTGGCCAGGCAGGAATTCGACGGCAAAGACGGCGCCATCGCTTGCGGGGAGCTCGTCGTAGGTCACATCGACCTGGGGCTCGCTAAAGACGGTCGGCACGCAGGAGCGGAAAAGCTCCTCGTCGATGCCCTCGACGTCGTAGCGGTTGATGATCCTCAGGGCCTCGATGCCCTTGATGCCGAGAATTTCGGTCAGCTCGCCCTTGAGCTGCTGAGCCTCGACGTCGAACCCGGGTTTCTTCTCCACGTAGATACGAGAGACCATAGGTTCCTGCCTTCCTGATCGGTTGGGCGTACGGTACGGTATGCGGCAGCGGTCGGTTTGCGGGGTCTGCCCTGCGGTCGCCTTGAGCCACATGTTTGTAAACCTCACTATGATACGACAGCTCGCGGCGCGGTGAGGACGGCGAGGGTGCTACAGTGAAGCGCAAACAAGAGAAAGGCATCACATGGCATTCGTTTCGCTCGCCATCATCGCACTCGTGGCCTTTGCAAGCCCCTTTATCGCCTCGGCGATTCCTGGAAAACCCGTTCCCGAGACGGTCTTTTTGCTCGTGCTCGGCGCGGTGCTGGGACCCCATATGCTCGGCGTCATCCATGTAGATGCCGAGGTCTCGCTTGTGTCCGAGCTCGGTCTGGCCTTTTTGTTCCTGCTTGCCGGCTTTGAGATCGATCCCAAGAGCATCACGGGTGTCGAGGGGCGCTACGGCTTGGCAACGTGGGTCGTCACGTTTGGTATCGCCTGGCTTGCCGTGCGCTTTACCCCGTGGTTCTCGGTCAGCCATTTCGACGGTATCGCCGTGACGCTTGCCCTCACTTCTACGGCGCTCGGCACGCTCGTGCCCATCATGCGTGAGCGTTCACTTGTCGGAACGCGCGTGGGCGACTCGATTCTCGCGTATGGCACCTGGGGCGAGCTCGGCCCCGTGCTTGCCATGTCGGTGCTGCTGTCTGCCCGTACCGGCATCCAAACGCTCGTGATTCTTGGCCTGTTTGCGGTGGTCTGCGTGTTGCTTGCCGTGGTCCCAAGCCGCTCCAAGCGCGGCGGCAGCCGCTTCTTTGCGTTTGTCGAGGAACGCGCCGATACCACGTCGCAGACCTTCGTGCGCCTGACGGTGCTCATCCTGGTCACACTCGTGGCTTTCTCGGCCGTCTTTGATCTCGACATTGTGTTGGGTTCTTTTGCCGCCGGCTTTGTCTTGCGCTACATCATCCCCGAGGGCAACCATACGCTCGAGACCAAGCTCGACGGCCTGGCCTACGGCTTTTTGATTCCGGTGTTCTTTACCGTATCGGGCGCAAAGATCGACCTGACGGCCGTGGCGTCGCGCCCGGGTCTGCTCGTGGGCTTTATCGTGGCGTTGCTGATTATTCGTGCCGTGCCCATTCTTATTTCTATGAGCATTTGCCCTGCGACGCGCGATGTGTCGGCGTATGGTCGCATTACCGTGGCCCTGTACTGCACCACGGCGCTGCCGATCATCGTTGCCGTGACGAGCGTTGCCGTCAACGCGGGCGCGCTGTCGCAAGACATCGCGTCGGTTATGGTTGCCGCCGGCGCCATCACGGTGTTCTTGATGCCATTGCTCGCGCAGCTCTTCTACCGCGTGGTGGATGCCGCGCCGGTCGCCGCCGTGGCAGAAGTTGCCGAGCATCCATCCGATGCGCTCGACATCCTGCGCGCCCACCACGACTTAGCGAGCTTGCTCGCGCGCGAGCATGAGCTGCTGACTTCGCATGGCCATGGTCGCGTATTCGAGGGCCTGCCTACGCTCGATGCGATTGCCGAGCGTCTTTCCGCCGAGGCGGCGAGCGGCCACATCGATGCCCGCATCGTGGACGCGGCGCACCTACTTGCCGATAAGACCTATGGAGACGAGGTCGACCCATCCGAGCTGACCCCACGCGAGCGCCGCCGTCTGGAGCGCGCCAAGCTCGCCGTGCGCGAATACCGCCGCCGCATGCTGGAGCTCTATGCACGCGATGAGGCCCAGGACGACGACGGCAAGTAGCAAGGAATGTCGGGATACGGGTTCCGTCCAAATAATAGAAGGCGCGCTGCCTGCGGTTGATGCAGGCAACGCGCCTTTTGCGTTGAGCTTCGTTGAGGTTCGAAGTAGTGGACTAGTTGGCCATGACGCCTTCGGTCCAAGCCTCAACGTCCTCGATGCGTAGGACGTTGGCGACCTCGGCCACGCAGTCGACGCTGGCAAGCTCGGCGGCGGCAGCCTGGACGTCCTTCTCGAGCGCGCGGTGCGTCAGGAAGATGACCGAGCAGGCATCGCTGACGCCCGACTTGCCGTCCTCGACCTGGTTGATGAGCGAGATCGAGATGTTGTGCTTGGCAAAGATGTCGACCGTCTCGGACAGGGCGCCCACGCGGTCGGCGACCTTCAGGCGCACATAGTACTTGGTCTGGAGCTCGTCCATGGGCTTAAAGGCGAGGTTGTGGCCATAGGGTTCAATCTCGGGCAGCGGAGCCACGCCGCGGCTGATCTGCTCGGAGAGCGACAGGATGTCGCCCACGACGGCGCTTGCGGTGGGGAAGGAGCCTGCGCCGGCACCGTAGAACATGGTCTCGCCCACGGCGTCGCCTACCACGTAGACGGCGTTCATGGCGCCGTTGACCTTGGCAAGCATGTGGTCGGCGGGGATCAGCGTGGGATGCACGCGGACGTCGACGCCAGCGTCGGTGTTGCGTGCGATGCCCAGCAGCTTGATGGTGTAGCCGAGCTCGCGGGCCTGGGCAATGTCTTCGGCGCCGATGGTACGGATACCCTGCTGGTAGACATCGTCGGTGGTCACGCGGGTGCCAAAGCCGATGGAAGCGAGGATTGCCGTCTTGCTGGCGGCGTCGAAGCCGTCGACGTCGGCGGACGGGTCGGCCTCGGCATAGCCCTTTGCCTGGGCGTCGGCGAGCACGTCAGCGTAATCGGCGCCCTCGGCGTCCATGCGCGACAGGATGTAGTTGGTGGTGCCGTTGAGAATGCCAGCGATGGTCAGGATCTTGTTGCCCACCAGGTCGTGCTCGAGCGTGCTCACGATGGGGATGCCGCCGCCGCAGCTGGCCTCGCACTTAATCTGCACGCCGCACGCGCGCGCCTTCTCGGCGAGCGTCTCGACATGACGGCCCAGCAGGGCCTTGTTGGCAGAGACGACGTGCTTGCCATTCTCGAAGGCGGTGGTGAAGATTTCGGTCGCGGGGTGCTCGCCGCCGATGCGGCGCTCGCGGCGCCCGAGCACGCCGGATTGCGCGAACTGAAACGACGCTATTCGGGAGAGAAGTCGATCGATTTCTCGATGATCTCCTGACGCCGCGAAAATAAAAGCGGCGCGGAACCCGTTTGTTTATTAACAGACGCTTTCCCGCCTCGGCGAAGTCCGAACGAGTTCGGCTCTATGCTCGGCTTAACGAAAACGGTGAGTTTCTCTCTTCGTTTTCTCGCCTCGGCATAGCCCGAACAAGTTCGGCTCTGCGCTCGGCTTAACGAAAACGGTCGATTTTACCTCGCCGACAAACTTCTTTTCAGGTATTCAACGCAAAAAGTATGTTTTTCTTATGTTTTACGACGATAAAAAAACCGTCCGAAACGAATCCGGACGGTTTTAAAACACACATCCTCGCACCCTAAAACTCCGATGTGAACTTGAAGCGGATCTCCTTGAAGTTCTCCTGCGCCCGCGTCAGCGCATAGC
>USMA01000002.1 GCA_900555765.1 uncultured Collinsella sp. | reverse complement strand
GAGCTCCAAAGCTCCTTGATGTGCGGTGCCTGGCTGTCGGTCCACTCCTGCGGCGTCATGTTGCGCCTGGCTGCGGCCTCGGCGACCTTCTCGCCGTGCTCGTCCATGCCGGTCAGGAACTTGACGTTATAGCCGGCGGAGCGGCGATAGCGAGCCTGAACATCGGCGATGATGGTGGAATAAGCCGTGCCCAGGTGCGGATCGGCGTTGACGTAGTAGATGGGCGTCGTGATAAAGAACGAAGGCTTGCTTAGATCCATGGGGTTTGTCCTACAGAATAACGTTGCATACAGAGGATGATTCTAGCGCAAGGGCTGGATATCCTCCATCTATTGCATATCGAGCACCATGGCATAGACATCGCGCTTGCGGCGCGAATACTTCTGAGACAGGCGCTTGGCCACCGCAGAGGCGGGCTCCCCCTCCTCGAGCGCGGCGCGGATATCCGCGCGCAGGGCCTCATCGGGATCTACTGCCGCTGCGCCAACCGGCGCGATACCGGCCTCTTCGTCCTCGCTCGGCGGCGCGATGACCAGCGCAATCTCGCCCTTTACCTCGCCGCGAGCACGCAGCTCCTCGGCAAGCTGGGCAGCGGGCCCGCGCAAGACCTCCTCGTGCAGCTTGGTGAGTTCGCGGCAGACGGCAACCTCACGCTGGGGAAAGACCTCCGCCACGGCCTCGAGCGTCGCCACGATGCGATGTGGAGACTCGTAGAAGATGAGCGCGCCGGGCACCACGGCAAGGCGCTGCAAACGGCGCACGCGGTCGCCGTGCTTGCGACCCAAAAAGCCCTCGAAGAAAAAATGCTCGCAGGGAATGCCGGACGAAACGAGCGCCGTGACGCAAGCAGAGGGCCCGGGAATAACTTCGACGGGCACATCGGCCTCACGCGCCGCCTCGACCAGCGCCTGGCCGGGATCGGACACGCTCGGCATGCCGGCGTCCGAGGCAAAGGCGAGGGTCTCCCCCGCCAGCAGACGGTCGACCAGGCCGGCGGCGCGGTTGGCGATCACATTCTCGTCGCAACGGACAAGCGGCTTGGAAATGCCCAGGTGCATCAGCAGCTTTGACGTCACACGCGTGTCTTCGCAGCAGATGACATCGGCAGCGGCAAAGGCCTCGCCAACGCGCGGGGACAGGTCGCCCAAGTTGCCGATGGGCGTGCCGACCACATAGAGTTTGCCCGTATGGGCGCTGTTTTGCGTCATATCAACCTATTCAATCATGCCACGCTCGAGCGTACCGAGCGCCGCGCGGGCGTCCCATGCTGCAATGCGCTTCTCGGTCTTCCACGTTTGGAAGAACCAACCGGCAGCCGGCGCAAACGAAGCCAGCTGGTTGGCGATAAACACGCGCTCGTAGGCATTGCGGCCTTCGGGCGTAACCGACGAGTTGGCAAAGATCGCCGCGCCCGACCATTCGCCCACCAGCACGGGGAACCCAGTCGAAATCGCTTCTTTAAGCTCGCGCTTGTTACGGGAAATCGCCGTCGTCAGCCCGCGGGGGCTCGTGATGTCGAGCGCATACTCGTCGCGGTAATGGTACAGGTGAAGGTCCATGTAGACGTTCTTGTACTTGGCGCCGCGCATAAAATGCTTCCACTCGCTGGGATGCCCCGAAGACGAAAAGACGACGATCTTATCCTCGGGCATATACGAACGGACGAGCTCATAGGCATCGCGATAGAAGTTGCGCAGGTAGTGCGCCGGAATGCCATCCGTCATGGTGAAGAGGCTCTTGCGGACACTCATCTGCGGCGTATCCAGCAGCTCAATGCCCAGCAGGCTCTCGGCCTCGCCGTAGCGATCGGCCAAGCGCTCGAGCACGTCGAGTGCGACATGACGACCGTTGGTGGACGAATGCCACTCGGCAACAGCCTCTGGCGTGGCGGGCGAATCGTTGGAATCGCCCTGGCCACCGGGCACAGTTGCTAGATCAAGCAGCACGCGAATGTTGTACTTGGCAGCCCACTCAATCGCGCGGTCGATGTAGTCGACAACCGAGATGTAGGAGGCATCGGACTCCTGTGAGCCAAAGGCATACCAAGGCACCGGCAGGCGCACGGCGTTGAGGCCGATCTGCGCCATGCGACGGAAATCATCCTCGCTCACAAACGTCTCGTAATGACGGCGCATGCGCTCGTTATAAGCGGCGGTGCCCATGGCCTCCTGCAGCTCGGCCGCGTTGGATGCACCGGTCGCCGCGTATAGCGACGGGGTCACCCAAGGCTCGGGAATAAACCAGCCAGAGAGATTAACGCCGAGTATCCTCTCCATCACTGCCCCCTTCGGATCGCGCAGGCCGAGCCTGCATCGTATTGCATAGGATAAGTATCGTTTTGAGTATACCCGCGTGTGCGGACAGGCGACCGAACGGTCTGTAAAGTGACGCGAAAGTGGGAGGAATGTCTGGGCGGGCCCGAGATGGCGCGCCGAGATGTACATATGCGCCGGAAGTAGGCGGCCGGAAAGCGCATCCCGCTCTGGGTCAAAATAATGGGATGCATTTTCCGCGGGTCCACATAAAAAAAGGACCCCTTTTCAGAGGTCCTAGTCAATTCAAGGTGGCGGGGAAGGGAATCGAACCCCTGACACGAGGATTTTCAGTCCTCTGCTCTACCAACTGAGCTACCCAGCCATTTGAGGTGTGCCTTGTTTCAAGGCTTGATTAGTATAACCAAGGACGCGTTCCGGTCAACCGAGAATTTTAAAAAAGTTTTTGAGCACAGCCTCGGTTCTATAAATCGGCACGTCAGAGGCATCAGCCGGCAGCAAGAAGTTTTTCGCTCAGTCCCTTAAGCCGGCACGCGTTGGAGAGCAGGGGTCGAAACAATGATTGAAGGACGCTCTAGCACGGCCCAGGCGCCGAGGCAGGAGCACATGCGCCAAGGACGAACGTTTTCGTAGCGCGCGAGGATATTGCCGTCGCGATCGATGAAGGCGATGTCGATGGGATAGGCCATAAAACACGTATGGACCGAAGAGCAGCGTGGAAACGCCATGACGAGCGGCAGGCCGTTGGCGGCAACCGGACGCCGTCCCAGCATGCCGCGCAGGCGCACGACAAACGACTCCGCCACCGCAAACTCGGCCGGCGTCCAACCCAGCCTGTTGAGTGCCCGCGCGTAGGCGATGTAGGACGAGACCGCGGTCACATGACCACCCCCGGACGCCATGGATCGACCGTCACCGCGCGCTCGTGCGACAACGTTGTCGGCGCCCCCAGCGAAACGCCAGCGATGCTGAGAGAAGTCGGCCACGGCTCATAGTGCATGGTGCAGGTGTAGGTCCTAAACGTACCGGATAGGGAGAGCAGGCCACCATCCGATGCCTCCGCGCCTTGCTCGCTCGACACTTCGATCTGCAAGTCATAGCCTTCCATGGCATTCAGAATTTGAGTCTGAACCGTCGCCGAGGCATCGGCAGAGCTTTCGTCGCCCTCCCCCTCCGACGCCACGGCATGCGCCAACACGATGTCGGGCACCACGCGGTCGAAGCGCGCGACAGCGCTGGCAAAGATCATGACGTTGTACACGATGAGTGCCAGCACCAGCAAAACGGGCGTAACCACTGCCATCTCCACCGTCGCTTGGGCGCGCTCCTCGCGCAGACGTATGCGGATACTCATTACGACCCACCGCCCAGAGCGCCAACCAGCGTGGCGACATCGACGGTAAGTGGGACGGAGCCGTCGCCGGGCAGAGGAATCTCCGCAAGCGTGAACACCGTACCGCTAATGGTGCGTTCGACTTGATATTCCAACGCCTCGCAAAGCGCCTTGGGATCGGTCACGCCCAACGGAATATTTCGCAGTTTGTCTTGCGCTTGAGAGAGATCGGCAATGTCAGACCCCGGACTCTTAATGACGTTGGCGGAATCGGTCAGCACCGGCTTTCGCAGGCGCAAGTCGCACGGTTCCAGACCCAACGCCGCCATGGATGCCGAAACGGTATCGCCGAGCCACGATGCGATGGAACCCAACGCGCCGCTGCCCCCTCCTAGGTCTTTAATCATCTCGTCCATAAGCTCGTCGGCCGAACCTTGGATGTCTCCGTATCCCACAAGCATCCGTCCCCAAACATCCATGACGCCATCGAGTACGCCGGCAACGCCGCCCGAGCGTTCCTTCAATGTTGAGAAAAATCGCGAAAGAACGTTGTTTTGCGCCGTCGCGTCATCGGGTGCCAACACCGCGGCAGAGATAGCACCGCGATCGCCAAGCCTGACTGCCGTGTTAAACGAAGAGTTGAGCTCGTCGGGGCTCGAGATGGCACCCGAAACCGCAAAGGCGACCACGCCGTTGCGACCGGGCGGAGCGATACGCGGACGCTCGCCCGAAAGCTCCTTGATGGCCTGGTCAAACGCATTGCTCGCACGGTCGGTCTCGTCTTCGGTCTGACGTTCGAGCTCGAGCTCTTTGTTGCGGCATTCGACGTAGTCTTCCAGGGCGTCTTTAAACTTGTCAAAGTGATACTCGAAGCCGTTTTCGATAGAAGTCGAAGGCGCTGCAACGGCACCGAGCGACGAAACGCCAAAATGGCATCTGTTGCATCTGTCCTGCCCGTCATAATCAGCAACCGAGGCTAGCCCGCCTGGCGACCCCTTCTTATAGTTGGAGCAACTCGTTCCGTAATGCAGATACGTCTTGCCATCGATGGCGCTGGTTGGCCACGCCGCATCGGTATAGAGTTCCGTCGCTCGCACCTCGTCAGCGTTGCGCGGCAACAGCGGAATATAGGAGGAAACCCTGTCTCCGTTCTCGGTTATATATGCCCGATCGACCTCCGCACTCGCATAGGTATAAAACGCCTTACGCGCCGCAGACTCTGCCCTCATCTCGACACTCGAGCCGTGGGGCTTCTCATTTGTCAGACGCCAATGGTAGTAGTCCTTCGCGCGATCAAGGGCAACTTGAGGCTCCCACGTAACGCTCGAAGCGTAATGCGGATTTTGAACACCGGAGAGATCCGTTAGGCTTTTCGCGCGCTCCCACATACACGAACAGCTGCCGACCGAACCTTTATCCGATCCACCGCAATCCGCTAGCCAGGCACACTCCTTTGCCTTCGCCGTCTCCTCCGATGCTTTTTGTAGCTCCTCGGCCGCGCGCTCCAGATCTTCCGACGCATCTTTAATGGCATCGGTCGAGATCTCGGAACCCTCGAGCGCTACAAAATCAGATTCGGATGTCCTGGGCACGGCAAGCGCCGTACTGGTATAGGCCACACTATCGGTATCCTGCGCCGACACCGCCTGCGTGGCACGCGCGGCGATCAGATATGGCAGAGCCGTCTCGATTTTCTGTAAGCCTTCCGATGCGCTTTTGGCAAACTTGTTGCGCGTTTTAATGATCTCAATCCCGGTGTCGACCATATTGCCGGCAACTGGTTCGGCACCTGGGATGAGGATGGCGACCAGGCCCGTCCCGATTGTGGCAAACCCCGCCAGCCCCAGACTCAAGATGCTCGCATCAACCACCGTGGCAGCCGTGTGATAGGACGACACTACGTTGGCACCCGCCAGCGCACCGCTATCGGCCGCCACCTGGGTATCCCCGGCACGCGACATGCTCCATATCGCCGCGGTCGACGAAAACAACAACGTGAGCACCACTAGGATGACCACGGCAGAAGAAAGCGTGGTGTAGGCACCGTCTTCGATAAACAGATCGACACCGGCGCGGCCCATAAAGCCGCCTCGTTTGCGATGGCAGCTCGGACGGCGCGTCAAAACGCATCTAGACCAGAAACGCTTAATCCCATGCAGCAATCCACGAATCATAATCTCCCTCCAGCCATTCGGGACGCGATTGATACGAGACATCGACCTTGAGCTCAACGTAGCCGCCCTCGGCGGTACCACCCATAGCCTGCGCGAACGCACCGATCACAGGCAACGGCTTGACCTCGCCGGAAACAGACACGGACGAGACGCCGCCCGCACCGGCCCGGCCAAGCTCGCTATCCCACGACACCGGCCCGCCGGCATGAAAGATCGAAACGTTGGGCACTGCGGCAAGCCGGCGGCGGGTGAACTCCTTAAGATCGTCGTCCTCCGCCGTCGTCGTGGTCATGAGCCGCGCGGTCTCGGCGGCGGCAGACTCCATGACCGCGCGCGTATAAAGCAGGCACACCGGTTGCAGTGCGAGAAGGATGAGCGTCAGAAACGTCGGCAGCAAAAAAGCAGCCTCGACCGTAGACTGCGCCCGGTCCTCGCGCGCGATATCAATACAACGCGATGTCCTTAGCACCCGCAGCAGCGTCGACAACCGATGTCGAGGTGACGCCGTGAGATGCCGCCCGCTCGACCAGCGCCGCCAAGCGCCCATCGGCACCGGCACGCCAAAGCCCCGCGATTGCCAGCACGATGGAAAGCAGCGCCACCGTGACGATGGCGTATTCCACAGTCGCTTGGGCAACCTCTTCACGCAGAACGCCATGCATTTCACGGTCCCTCCTTTGAGCTTATTGTTTGCGGGACCAGGCGCACGGCGCGCAGACGACACGAAGCATCGCCAGTATCCGCGGCAACCGTCACCATATCGACCCAGCCGCGCCCATCACGCACGATGGCGCCCCATACGTTGCCCTTAATATCGAGATAGCCGCTCAGGGCGAGCTGGGCCGTTGGCACCTCGCGGTAGGCGCGTAACATATCCGCCGCTGCCTCGGTCATCGGTCGGTCCTCGGACCATGCAAGCCGGACCGCAATCGCGTTGTCCTCAGGCGAATCCGTCGCAGTGCCAGACCGCTTGTCGAGCGTCCGCAGAAAGGTTTGCGCCGTGACAGCGACATCCGAATCGTCCGCATCTCGCATCTCATCTTTTTGAGACGCCACCGCCGAATCTGAACCCGAATCGAAGGCGGCCCCAGGACGCTGCTGCTGCGCGGCGTTAAGCCCCCAAAGCACCGCCGCTATCGCCACGGTCAGGCAAGCAAACACCAGCAGCACCCCGATGGGGCGCTCGCCCTCTACAGGCTGTTGATGCCCTCGCTGATAGCGTTCCATAGATCTTGGACCTTGCCTTTAAATGCAACGATGGCGATAATCGCGATCACCACGAGCACGCCCACCAAAATGGCGTACTCGGTGGTACCCTGCGCGCTCTCCTCCTGCAACAGCTCCTTGGCATGCTGGCGAGCGCGAATCGCCCGGCAAAAAGCCCGGTTCCAAGCCTTGTCAGCAACTTCGACCATCGTGTTCATGTATTCCTCCCTACATCATCCCGCCTGCTCCCAGCAGCGGGCCCAATATGGACAGAAGCAACGCCGGCAAGATGAGCGTGCCGATGGGAATCAGCAGCTTGACGGGCGCACGCTCGATCTCACGCTCGACCGCGGCGCGATGAGCCGCACGGATCTCGCGACTTTGAGCGGCCAGCGTCTCGGCAAGTGGGGCACCCAGGGCGAGCGCCTGCCCCACCGTGATGGCAAAGGTCTCGAGCGCTCGCACGTCCAGATCGCGCGCGGCGGCCAACAACTCGTCCTCGCGTGTGCCCACGCCCACCTGCCACGCCATGCAGGCCCGCTCAAGTCGAAGAGCCAGCACTGACCGGCGGTTGGCGCAGAAAATCTCAAGCGCCGCATCAAACGAAAGACCGGCCGAAAGACCCAAGCGCACAACATCGATCATCTCGGACACTTCGCCGAGCGACACTCGCGCCGGGCCGCCCGCTCCAACCGCGCCCTTCACTCGCGCGGCCAGAGCATCGACCACCGAGCGACCCGCGGCAGCGACCAGCACCGCCTCGCGCTTGCAGACCTCTGCGATCTTGCGTGCATCCGCCCGATCCAAACCCGTCGCGACAAATACACTCAGAGCGCACAGGCAAGCCGCAACTGCAACCGGGGCGCTCATAGCTCCACCCGCATAATGCGCCGGATAACCACCAGGGCAACGGCGTTGAGGGCAAGACCCAGCACCACAGCGCCCGCGCCGGCAGGCGTCGCAAGACCGCGACGAAAATCTGCCGAAAGCAGCGCCAACACCGCGCACATGCCCGCCGGCATCGCCGCGACCATATGCGCAGACATGCGAGCCTGCGACGTCTTAACATCCAGGCGGCGCTTGAGCTCAATGCGCTCCCCCACCATGCTCGACGCCTCGGACAGTAAGTCGGCAAGCGGAGCGCCGGTGCGCTGCGACACCTTAAGCGCCAGGGGCGGCGATGCGCACGAGCAAGTCATCGAGTGCGGCGGTCGCCGAGATGCCGCAATCGATTGCCGCCGCCACCCGCAAAAACTCGGTATGCACCGGTTCTTGCGCATGAGCGCCCACAAAGCGCATGCCCTGGGCCAGCGAATGTCCCGAGGCAAGCGACATGGAAAGTGCGGTAAACGCCTCGGGCATGGCCTCTTCTGCATCGTGTTGCTCGCGCCGGCTCTCAAAGCCGTCCCGAGCGGCGCCAACGGCAATCGGAGCAACAAGTCCCAAGGCAAATCCGAGTGGCGATAACGACACCATCGTTAGTAAAACGCAGCAGACACCGCGCGATAGCAGCAGAAACGCCAAACGCCCCGAAGCATCTTCGATCACGAGGCCAAGGCGATGCGCCGGGGCCAGCGATGTCCACGAACGGGCGATCTTTTTCAGCAGATCGTTTTCCACCAGCTCACGCGGCAGCCTCTCTGCCACCGTCTCGAGCGCCTGACGCGCCAGCTCCGCCGGCGGCACCTGCGGCACACGAGGTTCCGCCCCGCACGCCGTCGCAACAGAAAACCCTGCCAAACCCCCTACGACGAGGGGCACAGCGACCTCCATTCGTCCACCTCCTCTTGTGTGAGCGTCCCCGACCGCAGGCCTTCTGCGATAAACGGCGGCTCGCGGTCAAGCGTCCAGGTGCGCTCGGCGGCATCGAAAGTCACATAGCGCTCGAGCTCTACGCCGCCCGACGCGGCGCGACGCACCCCCGAATACGAGGAGACGAAGCGCCTGCCATCGGCGTGGCGCTCGGACATCACGATGCCGTCGAGCGCCATGGCAATCTGCTCCTCGATGAGCTCGCTCGGCAGATCGATGCCATAACGTGCAAGCAACGTCAGACGCACCACGGTCTCCTGTTCTGAACCCGCATGAAGTGTGGTGAGCGACCCGTCGTGGCCCGTGTTCATGGCCTGCAACATGTCGCAGCACTCGGCACCGCGCACCTCGCCCACCACGATGCGGTCGGGGCGCATGCGCAGGGCATTGGTCACCAGGTCGCGGATCGTCACCGCGCCCTCGCCCTCAATTGAAGCCTCGCGCGCCTCCAGGCGCACCACGTGCGGATGATGCGCAAACTTGAGCTCGGCAGAGTCCTCGATCGTCACGATGCGCTCGCCAGTGGAAATCTCGCATGACAACGCGTTGAGCAGGGTGGTCTTGCCAGATCCCGTGCCTCCCGCAACCGCCAGGTCCTGTCGCAGCGCCACCGCGCACGACAGCAGCTGCGCATACCAAAGCGGCAGCGACCCCAGCCCCACAAGCTCGTCCAGCGAGCAGATGCGGTCCGAGAACTTCCGGATGGTGAGAATCGGCCCGTCAATCGCCACAGGCGGAATCACCGCGTTGACGCGATAGCCCGTTTTGAGGCGGGCGTTGACGATGGGGCTGCGCTCGTCGATACGGCGGCCAAGTGGCGAGATGATGCGGTCGATAAGCACACGGATCTGCTCATCATCCTCAAACGCATGCTCGATGGGGTACAAGACGCCGCCGCGTTCAAAGAAAGCCGAGCGGCAGCCGTTGATCATGATCTCGGTAACGGTGTCGTCCTCGATGAGCGGCTGCAACGGCCCCAAGCCCACCACGTCATCCAAAATCTCGTCGATGATGGTCTCGCGCTCGGGCGTCGCGAGATCGGTCGGTTCCTCAACATTGAGCGCCGCCTCCACCGCGGGACGCAATTCCGAGCGGGCAAGTGCCGGGTCGACATAGGCGCTGATACGCGCCACTTCGTCGTAACCCATGCGGTCCATCACGGCGCGCTTGGTGCGTCGTTTCACCGCGCGGCGACGCCCCGCATCTACAGGCGCTGCCGCCGCTGCAGCGCCGGCAGCCTTAATCCTCGTTTGCAGGCTCATCGCTGATCACCCTCGCGCGACCAGGGAAGGCGGATACGCGGGCGTTCGGTGCGTGTTGCACGGTCGGCGACCATATCGCTCCAAGGGCCGACGGCGCACCCCAGTTCCACGAGCATCTCGCGCGTGGCCTCGCGCACGCTGGTCGCAAAAGCGCTGTTCTGCCCCACTGCCTCGTCAGCGCGCCCAAACGCCATGAGCGCGGCGAGATCCTGCCCGCCATCGGCGATACGAATCTTGGAGCTCAACGCACAGGCAATCTCAAAGCGCATGGCGACGTCCTCGTCTGCCCCGCGCGCACCGAACCGGTTGAACACGGCGCTCATGCGCGTGCTCGGCACACCTACTCGACTTGCCAGTTCAATGACGCGCGACGCCGATGGCGCGGACGACACCGCCGCATCGCCAACGACCAGGCAACGGTCGCTCGCCGCCACCGCAGCCGCCACGGCGTCGCCCCAAAAGACCGAGGTATCGATAAAGACCACGTCGGATTCGCGACGCAGGACATCAAGCAATAGCTCCACCGGACGTGCCATGAGCTCGGCTTGCTCGGGAGCCGCGACGGGACCCCAGAGCGTAACGCCCGGCGCCACGCGCATCGATACGGCTACGATATCCGGCTCGGTAAGCGCGTCCGCCGCCGACGGCTCGATAAGTGCCGCCATATCGCGCGGAGCATCGACGCCCAACAAGTCGTAAAGGTTGCCAAACATCAGGTCCAGGTCGAGCACGGCGGCACGCAAACCCAACAGCGACGATGTGTGTGCCATGGTGGCAACGATCGTCGACTTGCCGCAACCGCCCGAACCCGAAATGACGCAGATGACCGGAGCTCGATGCTGCGGAGCGGCAGCGTCTGCCGGCGGCATCGGAGGCGGCGGGGCGGGCGTCGGTGGCAGCGTCCCCGTCTCCCCCGCCGCAACCACACGCTGCGTCCAAGCCGGCATGGCAGCTTGTTCGGTCTGCGAGGCAGGCTCGTTCTGCGCAATCTGCTCATGCTGCATCAGCGGCAACTCGCCGCACCCGGCAAAGCCCTCAACTTCGTCGAGTTCATCCGCCAGATTCACGCCGTGCACGTATCCCATATCTACAGCCGGGGAGTCGCCAGCATGCTGCGCCGGCCCTCCAGCGTCATCGCATACAAGGGGGTTCCGGGGGCGCCGACCATGCTCGGCTTCCGCTTTTCCATAATCATCAACACGCGGGCCTCTTGTAGCGCGAGGCGCCCCGGGTTCCCTATCAACAAAAGCATCGGGCTCAATCGTCATGCGCCGATCGGAATCAACCGCTCCCTCGCCCGCGCGCCCGTTGCCGCATATACTGTGCGCAGCGATGACCTCGGTCGCCCCTGCGCGAAACAGCCCCTCGATATCCGACGGATCGAGTGCTTCTATCAACACGACCACGCGACTCACGCGGCCTTCGGCCGTCAGGCGCGCAACAGTCTTGCGCACATCTTCGGTATCAAATAGAGACGCCGCGATGATGGCAGCCCCGCGGCGCGACGGAAACGCCCGCGCCATGGAAATCAGCCCGTCCAGGTCACCCACGCGAAGCACCTGTGCACCCGCATCACGACCCTCGACTTCCCGCTGCAACAGCCCGTAATCGCCGCACGCGCAGCAAGCAAGCCAGCTCGACATCATCACTCGTCGCCTCCGCTCTTTTTGCCGCGCGCCGTGGCGGGAATCGTCAAGCTGACCGTTCCCTTGCCCGAAGCTCCCAGCAGTTCCTTGACGTCTTCGGGGTCAGCCGCCAGCGTCACCCATTCGATCTTGCCCTCGCGCGTGGCACCGGAATCCTCACTGGTATCGATCACGTACGCGCCGCACAGCCGATCGGTTACGCCGTCTTTTTGCACATACACATCCACGTAGCTGCCCACGCCCGTAGCACCGCCGACCGAGCGCTCGGCATCGACCGCCACCGAAACGGCGACCTTGCCCTTAGGCACCTCGAGCTTGTGGCTCTCGGCCTTGGTGTAGACATTGCAGATCACGGCGTTTTTGGGAATACGCGAAGTCGTCACGTCGCCGCGCGCCTGGCGCAGCTCGGTCGCCGCGTCACGAGGCAGCAGACTTGTCAGCCATTCCTGGGTTATGACATTGGTCTCATCGAGGGTCTCGCCCACATCGATATCGCGCGCCGCGACGCATACCTCGACGCGATCGCCACCGTACTTGGCCAAGGTCTCAGCCTGGACCTGTTCGGCTTGCGAGCGGATCGACGAGCCGTAAACCATGCAGAGCAGAGCAGCGAGCACGCCCGCGACCAGACTGATGGCGATGCGCTTGCTCTTGTTCACGGCCGCTCCTCTCATGGCAGTGCCGGGCGAATGCCCGTACCACCATTGTCTGGGCGGTCAGAGTGCAAAGCGGCGCAATCGCGATCTTGGTTTTCGATGTCAAACCAATCGCTGACCAAAAGCTGACCAGACCGTCAAGCTCGTGGCAAGGTTTTGGTCAGCACGTCAGCAAACTGCATGTTTCGAGGCTTTTCCGCAGCAAAAAAGCCGTCTCCCGAACAGTTGGGAGACGGCTGTCATAGGAAAAATCAATTACAGATGGACATCGGGATCGAGCATTTGAGCGCTCACGCGCATGGATGACGCCAAGTTTTGGAACGTTTCCAGACGCAGACTGTCGATCTGCCCGGCGTCCTCGGCCTCGCGAACGGCGCCACCCGGCTCATGGGTATGCATGCCATCGCCAACCCGGCCCGCGCGCGATGCCTCGACAATCTCGGGGAAGGCGCGCGCCAGACCCCGCTCGTGACCCACGAGCGGTAGGCTGCGCAGGCCCGGGGCATCGGCGATCACACCGGCGTCGCCCGGCAGTGCCACCATCACGCGCGCGACGGTAGTGTGACGGCCCTGGTCGTCGCGTTCGCGCACACCGCCGGTCGCCAACGTATCGTGGCCCAGCAGTGCATTGAGCAGCGTCGACTTGCCGGCACCCGACTCGCCCAGAATCATGGCGCAGCTCCCGGCAGGCACGCAGGCACGGACCTCGTCCAGGCCGCGGCCCTCGGCAGAGGACGTCACGATCACGCGCACGTCCGGACCCACCAGGCGGCGCACGCGGTCCAGATCGCGCTCGAGCTCCTCGGCATCGCAGCGGTCAGCTTTGGTGAGCACCACCACCGGCTCGGCATCGCAGTCGAGCGCCAACACCAGCGAGCGCGCCACGCGGTCGAGCAGCACCTCACCGGCACCGAGCGCCTGCACGATTAGCACGCTATCCACGTTGGAGCAGAGCACCTGGCGCTCTCCACGGGCACGGCCGCGCCAACGCTCAAAGCTCGTACGGCGCGGCAGCACGCACTCAATCACGCCCATATCGTGCCCGGGAGCGCAGCGCACCGCCACACGGTCGCCCACGGCAGGCAGCAGGACCTCGTCCTCGCCGCGCGCCTTGGCAAACCCCACAGCATGCTCGGCGCGGAAGGTATCGTCGGCAGTCGCCACCAGCGGAAACCCGCGATCCAAGCGCACTACGGCACCCAGCCGCATCTGCTCGGGCTCCTCGGCATGTGCGCAGAAATCATCAAAGGCAGTCTGCTGGGCTTCATCAACCGTCAGGTCATCAAACGCCGGAACGTCCTGCAGCGCGTCAAGTCCCGGCACGCTTGCCAGCAGCTCCTCGGCAGACGCGGGGGCCTCGGTCGCAAGCTTCCGACGACGATCGCGCTTAGCCCGCGCCCCCGTCGTCTTTTTCTTCGCTTTAGCCTTAGCCTTGCCCACAAGCGCCTCCCAGCACCATAAATCACAACTGAGCAGGTATTTTAAATCAAAAAGAGCTGGCCGGGCAAAGCCCGACCAGCTCACAAACTTCTCCTCAGCTTACGGTCCCGAGAGGTCATCCGAAGGCCCGCCCGCCGGAAGGGGTTTCTTCTGAGCGATCCCGCAGCGCGAAGCGCGAGGACCAGCGAAGAAGAAACCCCGCAGGCGGTCGGGCCGGTGGGAAGGATGGCCTTTCGACCTACTCCTTCTCGACCGCGCGCATGATCGCCTTGTAGATCTCCGTCAGCGGGATGATTAGGAAGGCCAGGCCCAGCGCGGCAAGAACGCCCTTGAGCTCAAGCGTCACAGGGCCAAAGAACATCTCGGCAAGCGTCGGCTGCACGGTCACGATCACCGTCAGCACCAGTGCCAGCGCGGCGGAAGCCCACAGCCACTTGTTCTGCTTCTTCATGGTGAACAGCGACGCACGACGGCTGCGCATATTGAAGCAGTGGAAAATCTCGACCATGTTGAGCGTGATGAACGCCATCATCACGCCTTCCTCGTCGGCATTGCCGGCGATCATATCGGCGATGTGGATGTAGCCCATGTCAAAGTACACGCCCACAAAGAAGCTCGCCAGCACCAGCACGGTAATGATCAGGCCCTGGACCACGCAGTCCAGACCCATATGTCCGGCAAAGACACCGTCCTTGGCGTTGCGCGGCTTGCGCTTCATGATGTCGCCCTCGGCATCCTCCATGCCCAGCGCGAGCGCGGGGAAGCAGTCGGTGACCAGGTTCACCCACAGCAGCTGCACCGGCTGGAAGATGGTAAAACCGATGAGCGTGGCGATAAACACCGAGAACACCTCGGCAAGGTTGGCCGAAAGCAGGAACTGGATGACCTTGCGGATGTTGTCGTAGATGCGGCGACCCTCTTCGCAGGCACCTATGATGGTGGCGAAGTTGTCGTCGGCAAGCACCATGTCGGCAACGTTCTTGGTGACATCGGTACCGGTGATGCCCATGCCCACGCCGATGTCGGCGCGTTTGATGGACGGGGCGTCGTTGACGCCGTCGCCCGTCATGGCCACGATCTGGTCGCGCGACTTCCAAGCCTCGACGATGCGGGTCTTGTGCTCGGGCTGGACGCGGGCGTACACGCCGTAGTCCTCGATGTGCGCGTCGAGCTCCTCTTCGCTCATGCGATCGAGGTCGGCACCGGTGATGGCATGGCTGCGATCGGTGACGATTCCCAGCTGCTTGGCAATGGCCACGGCGGTGTCGATATGGTCGCCCGTGATCATGACGGTGCGGATACCGGCGTCGTGGGCCGCGCGGATGGCGTCGGCGACCGCGGGGCGGACAGGGTCGATCATGCCGGACAGGCCGCAGAAGACCAGGTCATGCTCGAGCGCAGCGGGGCTGCAGTCGCTCGGGACCTCGGTGTAGGTGCGGCTTGCCAGCGCCAGCACGCGCAGGGCCTCGTCGGCCATGGCCTTGTTGGCGGCCACGAGCTCAGCGCGACGCTCCTCGGTCAGGGGAACGACCTTATCGCCCTCGTAGATATGGGTGCACAGGCCGATCACCACGTCAGGCGCGCCCTTGGTGTACTGCTCGTACTCGCCGTCCAGAGTCTCGACGACCACGGACATCATCTTGCGGCCCGAGTCGAACGGGGCCTCGCCCACGCGCGGGTGCTCGGCAGTCAGGCCAGTGAGGCCCGCCTTGCCGGCGTCGTTGACGAGCGCGCACTCGGTCGGCTCGCCCACGGCCTCGCCCAGCTCCTCGTCCCACTGGGCATCGGAGCAAAGGGCCATACCGGCCAGGAACTTCTCCTTAGGCGCGGCGAGCTCGTGCTTGACGACGGTCATCTTGTTTTGGGTAAGGGTGCCGGTCTTGTCGGAGCAGATAGTCTGCGTGCAGCCGAGGGTCTCGACGGCAGAGAGCTTGCGGATAATCGCCTGGCGCTTGGCCATCTTGGTCACGCCGAGCGACAGCACGATGGTCACGACGGCGACCAGGCCCTCGGGAATGGCAGCGACGGCGAGCGAAACGGCGACCATAAAGGTATCGAGCAACGCGGTCGGGTCGGTAAAGACGTTGCCCACGCCGTGGCGGAGGATGTCAACGCCAAAGATCACGACGCAGATGACGATCACCATGATAGTAAGGATGCGGCTGAGCTCGGCAAGCTTCACCTGCAGCGGCGTAAGCTCTTCCTTGGCCTCGGCCAGGGCGCCGGCAATCTTGCCCATCTCGGTGTCCATGCCGGTGCCGACCACGACGGCGCGGCCGCGGCCGTACACCACGGTGGAGCCCATGTAGCACATGTTCTTGCGGTCGCCGAGCGGCACGTCATCGGTGCCCGCGGCAAGTTCGATCACGTTGGCGTGCTTCTCTACGGGCACGGACTCGCCGGTGAGTGCGGCCTCTTCGATCTTCATCGTAGCGCTCTCGAGCACGCGGCAGTCGGCCGGGACGGAGTCACCCGCCTCGAGCACGATCACGTCGCCGGGCACGAGCTCGGCACTCGGCAGGTGCACGAGCTTACCGTCGCGCAGCACCTTCGAGGTGGCAGCGGGCATCTCCTGCAGCGCCTCGATGGCTTTCTCGGCCTTGTTCTCCTGATACACGCCGAGCACCGCGTTGATGATGACGACGAGCAAAATGATGATGACGTCCGCAAAGCTCTCGTGCGCATATGCGCTCGTGACGGCCGAGACCAGTGCCGCCGCAAGCAGCACAAGGATCATCGGATCCGCGAGCAGGGCAAAAAAGCGCTTGACGACCGACGGCTTCGGCGGCACTGCGAGCACATTGTGCC
>USMA01000001.1 GCA_900555765.1 uncultured Collinsella sp. | reverse complement strand
AGCCCGAGGTGCTCGGCAGCATTCTTACGATCGGCGTGCCCGTGGCCGTTCAGGACGGCTGCATCCAGGTGGCGTTTATGTTTATCACCGTCATCGCCAACCACCGAGGGCGCGTCGACGCCGCCGCCGTGGGCCTGGTCGAGAAGATGATCAGCTTTTTGTTCATTGTGCCGAGTTCCATGGGCGCCACCGTCAGCGCACTCACGGCGCAAAACGCCGGCGCGGGCAAGGGCGACCGCGCGCGTCAGGTGCTCAAGGACGCCATGACGATCTCGGTAGTGTATGGCTGCCTGATCACGGTGCTGATGTGGCTGGTGGCACCGGCGTTTATTGGCTTTTTTGCCAAGGACGCTGCAGTAGTCGCCGCCGGTACCGGCTATATGCGCAGCTACATTTTCGACGCGATTTTTGCCGGCATCCACATTTGCTTTAGTGGCTTTTTCGCTGCATACGGCAAGAGCTACATCGGCTTTGCGCACAACGTACTGGCCGTGGCTCTCATTCGCGTGCCCGGCGCTTGGCTGCTGTCGAACGCCTATTCCGATACGCTGTTTCCCATGGGCATCGCTTCGCCGTGCGGGTCGGTTTTATCGGCAGTCATCTGTGTTATCGCGTTTACCGTGCTCAACCGGCGCGGGGCTTTTGACAAGCTGGTGGCGTAGCGAGGCGACGCAGGCCTGGCACCCCTCCCCTGTTTTTTATTGAAAGGAGCGGTCCTGTGACCGACACGCCAAGTGAACATGCTGAGGGCCTGCTCCGCATTGGCGAGGTGGCGCGCCTGTTTAACCTGAGCGTTGGGACGCTACGTCATTACGAGCAGATGGGCTTGCTGGACCCGGCGTACATCGATCCGGCAAGCGGGTACCGCTACTACGGATCGCGGCAACTCTCCACCCTCAACACCATCAGCCACCTGCGTGTTCTCAACTTGCCCTTGGCGCAGATTCGCGAGTTCGTGACCACGCGCGACGTGGACCTCATGCAGCGGCAGCTGGCGCAGCAGCAGGAGCTCATCGAGCGCAAGCGCCGCGAGCTGGAGCGCGTGTCGCGTAAGATCGATAACCGGCTTGCCCTGCTGCACGATGCCTTGAACACCGAGCTCGATACCATTTGCACAATCGATGCGCCTGAGCTTCGCTGCGCCATATTGCGTGAACGTGTCAAGCCTACCGACGCCTATGCGCTGGAGTGGCAGATTCGTCAACTGCAGAAGGGCCAGCACGAGACCTTTGTCTTCCTGGGCAACTTGGGCGTTGGGATTAGCGCCGAGCGCCTGGCCGCCGGCGACTTTGATGGCTACGACGAGGTCTTTTTGCTGCTCGATGACACCGATGAATACGTGGGCGACGTCGAAACGAGACCCGCCGCGCGCTGCCTGACCATTAGCTTTCGCGGCACGCATGGGCAAGCAGGCACGCGCTATAAGCAGCTGCTCGGCTATATGCGCGAACACGAGCTGTCCCCCGCTGGCCCCTCACGCGAGATCGCCCTCATCGACGACATCATTAGCGACGATCCCACAACCTACGTGACGCAGATCACGGTGCCCGTTGCCCCGTTCAGATAAGAACTGACTAGATAACGTTCAGCTGAAGGCAGAATCTTGACGTTATAGGCCATATTTTGCCTCAAGGTCATCGAGAGCCTCAAAGGCATCACGCGCCGTGCCGGCAGCACGCTCCCGCTCGGCCACAGCTATACGAGCCATCAGACGAGCCTTAGCCTGTTCCTGAACCATGAGGTCATAGTCTTCAGATCGAAGTACAACAAATTTGCTATAGCCGTGTTTTGTAACAGTCACTGGACCAGGAGCCTCCCAACAAGCTCGCTAAACGCCGGGGACAATCCCCGATATGGCGGTTTTACTCCTCCGGAATCGGAAACGCACGGATGAACTCTGCAGGCGAGAAGGTCTTGATGGTCGAGCGCACAAAAGCGGCGCGGTCACGCGTGATGATAAAGTCCACGCCAGCACGCTCGGCCATCGCACGGATACAGCCGTCCTCAAAGTCCGGCTCATCGGAATAGGCGGAGGCAAAACAAGCCTCTTGGTCGAGAGACTCTACCGAGTAGCTCTTAAGGCAGTCGCGCACTACCTCGCGCCCGCGCGCCTCGCCGGCCTGTTTGGTGAGAATGTAGTACGCGTCCTTGAGAGAGCAGGCCGAAACAACGCCTTCGATAAGCCCCACGTCGACGAGCCCCTTGATCGTTTGCGCCGCTGCGTGCTCCGGCCGGCCCGGAAGCACGCAATCGAGCAGAAAATTGGTATCGAGAAATGCCCTCATAGGTAGCGCTCCCTCGCGACGCGCTTTTCATCTTCAACCGTCATCGTATCGAGCGGCGTTCCTTTTGGCATTTTGGCTACGATATCGAGATACTCCTGGTAGTCCTCATTCTCCGCGAGCATCTCGCGAATCTCCTTCCAGGTAATCTTGGGATGCCACATCGTACCCACGTCACGCTTGGGCTTGTCCGAGCCGCGCGTCGGCTTTGCACCCCCACGCTCCTGGGCAGCGTCATATTCCACTGCAACCGGGCCTTGATAGTCGAGCGGCACGATCTTGAACAACGGCTTGCTCCGCTTGAAGACCACAACCTCCTCGCCCTCATTGGCAACCCTTTCGGCCACCTGCGTAAGGTTTTGGCGCAGTTCCGAAAACGCGACGGTAACCATAACTGCTCCTCTCAACATATATCTTCACTGCTAAGTATACACGTTAATGTTAATGTTAACGTGTATAAGAATCACCACAATGGGGGCGATCAACCATTACGGGCACCTCTGCTTTGTATGAATCTCTTATCGCTCCGGGACGGTACCGGTCCGCAGGATCACCCTCAGCAACCTACATGACGCAGATCATGCTGCCCGCCACCACGCCCAAATTAAAACCTCCCGGAAAGTATCAACCTTTCCGGGAGGTTTTCTAATTTGATTATCGATGTCCTAAGCCTCCGGCACCTCACCAGTAGCCAAGATCTGCTCAAGGGCATCCTCATCCAGCACAGGTACGCCCAGCTGCTCGGCTTTGGTGAGCTTGGAGCCCGCTTTGGGACCGGCGACCAGGTAGCTCGTCTTCTTCGACACGCTGCCCGAAACCTTGGCGCCGAGCACCTTGAGCGCCGCGCCTGCCTCGTCGCGCGTGCGGTTGACGAGCGTGCCGGTGAGCACGAAGGTCAGACCTGCGAGCGGCTGTGCGTCGGCGAGCTCGCCCGCCACGCCAGCGTCGGCCGCAGCTTGCGCATGCGCGGCGCCCAAGTCAACCTCGAGCGAAAGGCCCGCTTGGCGCAGACGTTCCAGAACGGCAAGGTTCTCGGGCACGGCCAGGAACTGCTTGACGCTCGCCGCAATCTTGGGGCCGATGCCCTCGCACTCGGCGATGTCCTCTTCGCTCGCCAAGATGAGCTTGTCAATCGACAGGAATCGCTCGGCGATGACCTCGCCCACGCTCTTGCCCACATGGCGGATACCCAGGGCAAACAGCACGCGACCGAGCGGCTGGCTCTTGGACTTGTTGAGCTCGGCGATGATTTTCTCGGCCGTCTTGAGGCCCACCGGAATGGGGTCGCCCTTCTTGACGCCCTTTTTGCTATTGGTGCTCGCATACACGCGGCCCGTGTCCAGCCCTGCGATGTCATCGACCGTGAGCTGGTAGAAGTCTGCGACATCGTGGATCAGGCCGGCGGCGATCATCTTGTCGACGATCTCGTCGCCCAGGCCGTCAACGTCCATGCAGCCGCGGCTCACCCAGTGGAGCAGGCGCTCCTTGAGCTGCGCGGGGCAGTCGATGGAGACGCAGCGGTAGGCCACCTCGCCGTCCTCGTGGACCACGGGGCTACCGCACACGGGGCAGACCTCGGGCATGCGCCAGTCGACCGAATCGGCCGGGCGCTTGTCGAGCACCGGGCCCACGACCTCCGGGATTACGTCGCCTGCCTTGTGCACGATGATAGTGTCACCCTCGCGCACGTTTTTGCGGCGAATCTCGTCGATGTTGTGCAGCGTGGCACGCGCGATGGTGGAGCCGGCAACCGTCACCGGATCGAACTCGGCAACCGGCGTGAGCACGCCGGTGCGGCCCACCTGGATGCGAATCTCGCGCAGGACGGTCTGCTTTTCCTCGGGCGGGAACTTAAAGGCAATGGCCCAACGCGGCGCGCGGGCGGTAAAGCCCAAGTCGAGCTGCTGCTGGAAGCTGTCCACCTTTACGACCACGCCGTCGATGTCGTAGTCCAGGTCGCCGCGATGCTCGAGCGCCTGGGCGCAGAACTCGTGGACCTCAGCCGGCGTGGCGCAACGGGCCACATTGGGGTTGACGCTAAAGCCGGCGCTGCGCAGCCAATCGAGGAACTCGCGCTGGCTGTGGACATGCAGTGGGTCAGTATCGGCGATGGCATAGATAAAGGTGGCAAGATCGCGGCGCGCCGTGACCTTGGGGTCCTTTTGGCGCAGGCTGCCGGCGGCGGCGTTGCGCGGGTTGGCGAAGGGGTCGCGCCCCTCGGCATCGGCCTCGTCGTTCAGGCGCACAAAGCTGCCCTTAGGCATGTAGACCTCGCCGCGCACCTCAATGGTGCGCTCGCGGTCGACGCCCATGTGGGCGAGCGCCGGCTCGGACAGGTGCATGGGCACATCCTTGATGGTACGAACGTTGAGCGACACGTCCTCGCCCGTGGTTCCATCGCCACGTGTGGCCGCACGTACGAAGGTGCCGTTTTGGTAGGTAAGGGCCACGCCCAAGCCGTCAATCTTGAGCTCGCAGGTATAGGTGACGCTACCAGCGCCGAGCGCATCCTCAGTGCGCTGGAGCCACGCGTCGAGTTCGTCCAGATCCATGGCATCGTCCATGGAATACATGCGCGCCATGTGCGTGACCGGCGTAAACTGCTCGCTCACGTAGCCGCCCACGCGCTGGGTATAGCTGTCGGGCGTCACCAGGTCGGGATAGGCCGCCTCGATTTCCTGCAGCTCAACGAGCATTTTGTCGAATGCGGCGTCCGTGATCTCGGGTGCGGCGAGCATGTAGTAGCGATAGGCGTGGTAGTCGAGCTCGTGGCGCAGCGCGGCCGCACGCGCTGCCGCCCGGGCACGGGCATCGGCGGGTGCGGCGGTGTCCGCGCTCGCGGGCGTTTCGGTAGCGATGTCCACGCCGTCACCAAACAGGCTCGATTGCTCCATAGCGGCACTCCTTCGCTCGATTTCAAACGGATACAAGAGTACCACCGGTCGCGATGGAGCCAAATCGCCCTTTCCAACCGCACCGAATCGGCAGCCGCTAGACCGGGGTTGATCGCGCGATCAAACCATGCCCTTGCCATTTCTACATGATCCGTTTTCTTCCGTCCCCAACGGATCAATAAGAAAAGAGGGGCTGTCCCGCGTTGGCGGAACAGCCCCTCTGGCATCGGTATGTGCGATACGGCTCGTTAGAAACCCTGGCCGTAGCCTTGACCCTGGCCCTGGCCCTGCTGGCCTAGCAGCTCCTCCAGGTACTGGCGCAGCTGCTCGTCGGTAATACCGCCGTTGCCGGTGTCGGTCGCGCTGTCGTCCTGCTGCTGGCTCTGCAGCTCCTCGTCAGAGCCCAGCTCAACCGTGACCTTCTTCTCTTCCTTGCCGCGCATGAGCGTGATCTCGACCTTCTCGCCCACCTCGTGGCTGCGCAGGGCGATGATCAGGCCATCGGCGCTCGTAATCTCATCGTCGCCCAGCTTGGTAATGACATCGCCCTCTTGGATGCCGGCCTTGGCGGCGGGACCGTCCTCGACGACGCTTGCCACGTAGGCGCCGCTATCGGTGCTGAGCTTGTTGGTACGGGCATTGAGCGCATTGACGCTCGAAAGCGTGGCGCCCAGGTACGGATGAACCGGCGTCTTGCCGTCGATAATCTGGTCGGCAATGTTCTTGGCGTAGTTGACGGGAATAGCAAAGCCCACGCCCGAGCTGGAGCCCGAGTAGCTCTCGATGAGCGAGTTGATGCCCACGAGCTCGCCGTTGTCGTTAACGAGCGCGCCGCCGGAGTTGCCCGGGTTGATGGCGGCATCGGTCTGGATCATGTTGGCGTAGATGGTATTGCCGCTGGTAGAGCTCATGGCCGTGGAGCGATACAGCGCCGACACGATGCCCGTGGAGACAGACTGCTCGTTGCCGAACGGCGAGCCGATGGCCATGACCCACTCGCCCACGTTGAGCTTGGAGGAGTCACCGATCTCGATCGGCGTGAGCTTGGAGGCGTCAGCATCCTTGAGCTTGATAACGGCAAGGTCGCTCGAGGCATCGTTGCCCACGAACTCAGCCTCGTAGGTGGTGCCGTCGTCCATGGTCACCACGTACTGGTCGTAGCCGTCGACCACGTGGTTGTTAGTGAGTATGTGGCCCTCGGTATCGAGCACCACGCCCGAACCGACGCTGCCCGAGCCATCCGACTCATCGGCAGACTGCGAAAGCGAGCCATTCTGGCTGCCGCTCGAAGTGGCGGTAATGGAAACCACGGAGGGCAACGCCTTGGCAGAGACGGCCTCAGCCAGCGTGGTGTCCTCGGAGTCGATCGTGATCTTTTGCGTCGATGAACCCGAAGCACCCGCCGTCACGGCATTCTTCCCGCCGCCAATGTTGAGCGTGCCACTCATAATGAGCGCGATGACCAGCAGGGCGCCGCAGGCGCAGCCGGCAAGCGCTGTAATAAAGATCGGCAGCTTTTTGGTCTTGGTCTTGACCACCGTGTGCTTGTTCACGACCTGCTGACCGCCCAGCGGCTGGCCGGTCTGTGTGTCGTAAGCCTGCACGTAGGGAATGTTGCTGCCGGCAGGCGTCGACTCCACCTGCACGCGCGGCTGCTGCTGAGTCTCGCCGGCATTGCCAACATCCTGGGGACGCTGGGAATCGTTCTCGCTCATAGCTGCGATCCTTTCGTCAAATAACCAAAGGCCCGCCAAACACGTGGCGGGCCATCATTGTTCACGTTGAGTTGTACCCCAAGCTGGGCAGTCCCGAGCACTAGATGCCAAGATTTCAGCTTTGTTTAAGTAATACCTTGCTTGTAGGTCAATTCGTTTTATTCCATTTTGTCTATTCGATACAACAGTCGATAGCAAAACTCACGGCTTCGCTCTCTGGCGTGAAAAAAGTCTCTCTGCTTCTTGTTCGCGTTTTTTCATTGCCATTTTCATCTCTGACCACCGTGTCAACCACGAGCGTCAATCGCTTCCGAGCGTCCGGCAGCTCCAAGGCTTCCGCCATCCCAGCTCGCATCAAAATGGGAACTCCTGCCATCAAGCCTAAAACTGCTTCCCATCATTTATTCTTCATTCCCCTTGTCTACTTGATTTGGCTTTCTCGGCTGAATGGGGATATAGAACAGTCCCGTCAAGTTCCTTATCTTCCACAAAAACTAGAATCCATTTTTCACCTGCCTTCAACCCTGCAACATATCCGGAACTTGACTTGCGACGCATATCAATCTTTTTACGGCAACCACTTGGCATCAACGCCTCAAATTGCCCGTTATGAACATCCGATAGAGTGCGAACTTCGATCGCAACAACCGTGTCGTTTTCTCCCCCATTAGTCGCCCCTAGCAGGGACAAACTCACTGCAGTGACCAAGACAAGGAAAAGAATCAATAGGGGTATTGCCCTTCTAATGAACTTGTCGCCATTCACGAGTACAATCACTCCTTGCAATATGTTCCGTCGTGAGCCGTGTAAATTGATACGTCATATGGAAGAAACTGCAGCCGGTTTATCCATCCGTTCCAAACCACAAGCAGGTACTTCTTGGCATTTGAGTATGTGTTATGCATTGCCACATAGCCCACAACTGCCGTTGCGCGCCCGCTGCCATTTGACCGGAGCCTCCCAGAGAAAACATTGCCGAAACGCGCATGCGTAGGTTTTCGTCTCTTTGATAACTTCTGTTTGCGTTAGCATTATCATTCCCGAAATCGTTTTGCTCGCATCAACAACATATCCCTGTTTATACAAATCCTTAGCAGGTAACTAAATGATATTCGCTAGATAGTGCTATACGTTTGATATTGTTTTTACTGACACACTTTTATCGATGAAAGGTCCTCTTTTCACCCTAAACGAGAAAAGGGTACTGGAGAAATCTCCGGTACCCTCACATTCCTCTATTTACTTGCTAGTCCTTAAACAGATAGCCCACGCCGCGGACGGTGGTGATATGTGCCGCGATCTGCGGGCCCACCTTGGAGCGGATGCGTCGGATGTGCACGTCGACGGTGCGCGTGCCGCCGCAGTACTCAAAGCCCCACACGCGGTGCAGCAGCACTTCGCGGCTGTAGGCACGGTTGGGGTGCGTCGCCAAAAAGCTCAGTAGCGAGTACTCCATCAGCGTCAGGTCGATGGGCTCATCATCGAGCGTCACCTGGTAGGTGGCCAGGTTAATCTCGAGGTTATCGATGTTGAGCACATCGTCGGCGGTGACGGTCTCCTCCTCGCCCATCAGGCGCTGCGCGCGAGCCTTAAGCTCGTTGGGCGTCGCCGTGGGGCATACAAAGTCGGCATGCGCGTGATTGGGCAGACGCAGAGTACCGAGCGCCTCGTCGTCGACGATCACCAGCATGGGGACACCGCCGCGATCGTCAAGCCACTTGGCAATCTGATCGATGCGGTCGCTGCGGATGCCATCGGAATCGAGGATCAGCAGGTCAAAGTCGTGCGCCGCAGTCGGCGAATCGGGGGTTGCCAGGCTCACCTCGACACCCAGGGTGGTCGTCAAGCTGCGGGCAAACTCGTGGAAGCGCGTCGTGCGCGCCATGAACAGGGCACTCTTTTCGGACATATCGGCCTCCAAAGAAATGAGCTCAATCGTACTGGAACAAGCCAGCGCGATTAGGAGTTCGCCAGGTAGTGCTTGATCTCCCACTCGGTGATCGTAGACTCGAACTTATGCCACTCGTCGCGCTTCTTTTTGAGGAAGAAGCTGTGGATGTGCTCGCCGAGGGCATCCTTCATAAACTGCGAGTCCTCAAACACGTCGAGCGCCTCTTTGAGCGAGCGCGGCAGCAGCGTGTAGCCGGCCTCGACCATCTGACGGTCGGTAAGCTTGAGCGTCTCGGCCGTGGCCTCGGGCGGGAGCTCCAGCTTGCGCTCGATGCCGTCCAGGCCAGCCGCAAGCGTGACGGCGTTGACCAGGTACGGGTTGGCCATGGGATCGGGACTGCGAAGCTCGATGCGCGTGGACAGCTGCTTGCCGGGCTTGTAGACCGGGATGCGGACCATGCTCGCGCGGTTGCGCAGGCCCCACGTGGCGTACTGCGGCACGGAGGCGCCGCCGGTAGTAATGCGCTTGTACGAGTTGACCGTGGGGTTGGTGATGGCGCTAATCTCGCGCGCGTGCGCCAGGATTCCGGCCATGTAGTGCTTGGCGACGTCGGAGAGATGGTACTTCTCGTCGTCCTCGCCCCAAAAGACGTTGTTGCCGTCGTGGTCGAACAGCGACTGGCACAGGAACATGGCGCTGCCATCCTCGCCCGCCAGCGGCTTGGGCATAAAGGAGGCGTGGCAACCGCTCTCGTAGGCCTGCTGCTTAATGATGAGCTTTGCCGTGGTGATGGCGTCGGACATGCTTAAGGCCTCGGCATGGCGCAGGCTCATGCCGTGCTGCGAGCGACCGGCGGCGTGGAAGGTGTACTCCACGGGCACGGACATCTTCTCGAGCGTGAGAACCGTGTTGCGACGCAGGTCGCGGGCGGCATCGCTCACCGAAAGATCGAAGTAGCCCACGTTGTCGAGCGGCTCGGGGGTGTGCTCGTCGGGGAAGTAGTAATACTCCAGCTCGGCGCCCACGTTAAGCAGATAGCCAGCTTTCTCGGCCTTGCGGAACATGCGGCGCAACGCATCGCGCGGATCGCCGGCGAAGGGCCTGCGGTCGGGGGTGCACACGTCGCAGAACACGCGGGCGACGCCGTTGTGGCTCGGGCGCCACGGCAGAATCTGGAAGGTCGAAGCATCGGGATACGCCAGCATGTCGGCTTCCTCGGGCGTGGCAAAGCCCTCGATGGCCGAGCCGTCAAAGCCAATACCCTCCTCAAAAGCGACCTCGAGGTCCTCGGGGCTAATGGCAAAGTTCTTGAGGCGGCCGAGAATGTCGACAAACCACAGACGCACAAAGCGGATGTCACGCTGCTCTACGGAGCGGAGTACGTAATCGATGTTCTGCTGGTTCATGTCGCTCCCCTTTCTTTCGGGCGGGTTTCGACTGGTCTATATCGCAGATACTATCGCAGAAAAATGTTTCCGCAGGGTTAAAGCGTATCAAGCGCTCAAAAAACGTGCGCGAGCTGGCCGTCGAGAGCGAATGGTTAGCGCGAGGTTGAGGCGCGGTGTTCGATGTGACCGGGGACCTCGATGCGCTTAGGGGCGAGCTTTGCGGCATCGCCCACCGTAGTGGTAACGACATCGATGCGCTCGGACAGACGCTCGACTACGCCCTCGGCAATGGCGAGGGCGTCTTGCGCTGCCGTGGTCACACCGCCAAAGAGCACGTGGTTCCAGGGGTAATCGTCAAACGTCGCGATCTTGAGGCCGGCCGGCAACGAAGGTCCCAACTGCGCCAGCGCCTCGGTCAGACGCAGAAAGACCAGGCCGTTGACGGCAATGAGGCCGAGCTTTTTGCCAGCATAGTCGCGGATGGCCTCATCCAAGCGGCCAACGCCCGTGGCACCGCCGTCGGCCAGGGTGACGACCTCGCCCGCAAGGCCGCGTCGCGAAAGCTCGTCGGCAAGGGCCTCGGCGCGCTCGCGACGGACGGGGCTGCTGTCGCTTGCCTCGGTGAGCAGGCACAGGCGCTCGCTGCCCGCAGCGGCCAGCGCGTCCACCAGCCCGGCGACCAGCTCGCGGTTGTTAGATGTCACCAGATCGATGCCGCCGTCCTCGATGTCGCGGTCAAGCAACACGACCGGCAGGCGTCCCGCAGCCGCGGCGATCGCATGATCGTTACCGCCGCAGGTATTGACGACCAAGCCGTCCACGCCCGCATCGATGAGCCTGGTGAGCGACTCGGCCTCCTTGGCGGAGTCGTTGCCGCTGATGGCCGTCATGAGCGAGCAGCCGCGCGCGGCGGCACTGGCGGAAAGTCCTTCGAGCATGGCGCTCGAGAATGGGTTGGCGATGTCGGCCAGGATCACGCCAATGAGATTGGTGCGCGAGCTGCGCAGATTGCGCGCAGCGGCACGTGGGCGATAGCCGGTGCGCTCGATAACTGCCGCGATGCGAGCACGGGTTTCCTCGGTCATTTGCCCGGGGCGGTTGTTGAGATAGCGCGAGACCGTGGCCGGGCTCACGCCCGCCTCGGCGGCAATGTCCTTGATTCTCATCTGCGCCATAGCGCACCCCGTTTCCCAATTGTCGGCGGTCTGAGCCATTTTAGGCATTTTTTTAAAAATCTCGGTTGCAAAACGCTGTAGGTGAGCAGCGTCGTTTTTTGCGTCTCGAGCAGATGCGATGATGGGCTAGATAGACGAGTCTTTGGGCAGCTCAAAATAGTCGGGATGCAAGGCGATAACCGGGCCCTGCTCCTCGGGCATCAGGTGCAAGTGCGTCTCTGCCAGATAACTCGCCGCATCGGTATCGCCCCTCTTAATGGCCTCGAGAATCCGGCGATGCTGCCGACGAATCGGCTCCCAATCCAGATCCTGCGACACCATACGCAACCAGTTGTATCGCTCAAAATGCGTGTTGATGCTCTTCATCCAATCCCACAACATGTGACGACCGGCAATTTCAAAACATGTCTCATGGAACAGGTTATCCAGGTCAAAGAAACGGCGCGTTTCGCCATGGTCGAGCGACTCGGACTCGGTAAGAATCTGCTCAAGCCGCTGCTTTTGCTCGGGCGAGGCGGCCGAACAGCATTTAATAAGCACGCTTCTCTCGAGCTTCTCGCGCAAAAAGCAGGCGTTTTCGGCGCGTTCCATGCTGATCTTAGAGACGTAGGTGCCGCTTATGGGACGCGTTTCCACCAGCTCCTGCTCACGCAGGCGCACAAAGGATTCGCGAATGGGCGTGCGCCCGATTCCCGTCTCCTTTTCCAGACCAATCGCCGAAAGGCGCGTGCCGGGCTTGAGCTCGGCATAGATGATCTTGGAGCGCAATGCGTTGTATGCCTGGTCTTGCAGGCTCTGATAATGCTGGTGTTGTTCCATAAAGCCCTCGGATGAAGCCCACGGTTTGTCGAATATCACCACGTAATACTATCGCATCCCCCATCCCCTCAGTTGCGGTGAGATAGAGACCACTTGCGCCGCCAGGATTACAAGAGCAAGCGGCGGCCGTCCCGAAACCCGGGGCGGCCGCCGCTTTTTGCTATCTAGCGACTGGTGCCGCGGGGACAGCCCCATGCACCAAGGGGTTGGCTAGAGCTCGCAGGCAACCTTATAGCCATCGCCGATGGCATCGCGGATGTTGCCGCACTTGTTGGCATCGCCCAGCACGTGGGTGGCAACGCCGGCTGCAGCCAGGTCGTCGGCCAGCTTGGTATTGGGACGATAACCCATGGCAAGCACCAGCGTATCGGCATCGGCGATGGTGTGGACCTCGCCGTCCTTTTCGTAGCTGATGGTGTCCTCGGTGATTTCGGTCACCTTGGCCTCGGTCAGCACGTGGACGCCCTTGGAGAGCATGCGCGTGATGAGCACCGCGCGGCCGGCGCCACCCTCGTTGGCGGCGAGCGTCTTGGTCATCTCGATGACGGTGACATCGCGGTTGGCCGGCGACAGATCGTTGACCAACGGGGCCAGGTAATCTGCCGTCTCGCAGCCGACGGTGCCGCCGCCCACAATGACGATCTTCTTGCCCGGGAAAGCCTTGCCGCCCAGCAGGTCGTCGGCCGTCATAACCTGCTTAAAGCCCTGCATGAAGGCCGGAGCGATGGGCTCGGAGCCATAAGCCAGGACGACCTCGTAGCCGGCGTAGTCACGCTGAATGTCCTCGGCAGTAAGCTCGGTGCCAAATACGCACTTCACGCCGGCCTCGGCCAGGCGACGATACTGATACTTGATCACGCGGGTGAGTTCCTGCTTTGTCGGCGGAACGGCCGCGATGCGCATCTCGCCGCCCGGTTCGTCCTGCTTATCCACGAGCACAACGTTATGACCGCGCTTGGCGGCAATGAACGCCGCCTCCATGCCCGCAGGACCGGCGCCCACAACGAGTACGTTCTTGACCTCGGCGGCAGGCTCGTAGCCGGCCTCGTCGCGCTCCACGTCCGGGTTGACGGTGCAGGAGATGCGCTTGCCAAACATGATGCCGTTCAAGCAGCGCAGGCAGCCAATGCAGGGACGGATGTCGTCGGCGTTGCCGGCAGCGGCCTTATTGCAGAACTCGGCATCGCACAGATTGGCGCGGCCCATCATGCAAATGTCGGCGGCGCCGTCCTCGATCAGCTCCTCGGCGATCCAGGCCTCGTTAATGCGGCCGACCGTGGCGACAGGAATGTTGACGTGCTTTTTGATCTCGCGCGAGCAGGCGGCGTGCGAGGCCTGCTGGGGACCGGCGGCGGGAATCGCGGCGCCGCGCTTGATGGTGGGGCCGCCCGACACGTGAATCATGTCGACGCCGGCCGTCTCCAAGCGACGCGAGACGTAGATCATGTCGTTGAGGGTCAGGCCGCCATCGGTGTACTCATCGCCCGAGATGCGGACGGCGATGATAAAGTCCTTGCCGCAGCGCTCGCGAATCTCGGCGATGACCTCGAGCAGGAAGCGCATGCGGGCGTCGAGCGAGCCGCCGTACTCGTCGGTGCGCTTGTTGTAGAGCGGAGTCAAAAAGCCGCCGAGCATGCCGTGGGCGTGCGCCGCATGGACCTCGACGCCATCGACGCCAGCCTTCTGCATACGCACGGCAGCGTCGCCAAACTGATGTGTGAGCTCGTGAATCTCATCGACCGTGATAGGACGCGGTGCCTCGCGGGCATAGGACGGTCCCACGAAGGACGGAGCGATCAGGCGCGGCGTGCCCGGAATGTTAAAGGCCATGTAGGCGGGGTGGAAGAGCTGCGGCATGATCTTGCAGCCGTACTCGTGGACGGCCGCGGCGAGCTTTTCCCAACCGGGGATAAACGTGTCGTCGTAGCAGCACATGTCACCCGGCAGATAGGTATAGGTGGGCTCGACCGTCACGACCTCGGTGATGATCAGGCCCACGCCGCCCTTGGCACGGGCACGGTAATGATCGACCAAGTCGTCGGTCACATAGCCATGATCGGCCAGGTTCGTGGACACCGGCGGCATAAAGACGCGGTTCTTGACCTCGGTCGTACCGACCTTGATCGGACTAAAGAGCATCGGATAGGCAGAGGACTCCATACAGGCTTCCTTTCGTTTGAGCCGCTCGGCGGCACTTGCTAACACACCTATCGTATCAGCAACTGCCGTATCCGCAGTCAAACATGCCCAAACACCGGTCGGCTAATGAATACCGCGGCCCAAGTCTTCGGCAATCTTATCCACGCCTTTCAGCGCGGCGCACGTCTTTTTGTTGGAACAATGCCCCGTGCAAACGCCACCCTGAGCGCAGTCGGCGCAGGTGCCCTTGCGGTAGATGCGCACGCATACCGCGACAAACGCAATACCGATAACAGCCAGTACAACAATATCGATAGGTGCCATAGCAAGCCTCCTCTAGTTAACCATCACTTACTTTACCCCATTCTCCACCTACCAAAAAGGGACAGGTTTGTTTTGGTCGGTTTTATCTGCGGAAACGCCACATCTCTCCCACCAAAAAGCCCGAGTGTCGCTGGGACACCCGGGCTCGTGGAAAGGGGTTAATCCTTATTCGGACTTAAGCGGAAACTGCGGCGGAAGCAGTGTTGGTCTCGTCCTCATCGGTCCATGCATGCTTGGGCATGGGACGGAAAATCTGGAAGAGCATCGCAACCAGCAGCACAATGGCCACAACCGTCCAGATACCAAACTGCCCAAGGACAAGCAGGTTGTAGAACTGGTTGATGAACAGGCCGATCACCCAAGCGAAGGCGCACTCGTAGCCGATGGCAATCGCGGTCCACTTGCCAGAGTCCATCTGGTTGCGGATGGTGCCAATGGCGGCAAAGCACGGAGCGCACAGCAGGTTGAAGGCGCCGAAGGCAACGCAAGCGCCCATGGTGGGGAACATGCCGGCAAACGCGGTCCACAGGCTCGGGTCGGTCTCGCCCGCGTCGGCGGCGGACAGCAGCGAGCCGGCGGTGGCGACGACGTTCTCCTTGGCGACGAGGCCAGAGACGGTCAGTGCGGTTGCCTGCCAGGTGCTAAAGCCGAGCGGGGCGAAGATCCAAGCGACCAGGTTGCCCAGCATGGCGAGCACGGAGTAGTCCATGAACTCCTCGGGGATGCCGTCCATCGCAGGCAGGAAGCCAAAGGAACCGTTGTAGCTACCAAAGTTGGACAGGAACCAAACCACGACAGTGGACGCGAAGATGACCGTGCCGGCCTTCTTGATAAAGGCCCAGCAGCGCTCCCACACGTGCAGCGCCCAAGAGCGGATCGCCGGGAAGTGGTAGGCGGGAAGCTCCATAACGAACGGCGTCGGGCGACCGGCGAAGAGCTTGGTCTTCTTGAGCATGAGGCCCGAGGCGATGACGGCAAAGACGCCCAGGAAGTAGAAGAGCGGGCTGATCCACGCGGCGGTGGTGGAAGAATCGCCGATGATGGAGCCCATGAGCAGGGCGATGATCGGCAGCTTGGCGCCACAGGGAATGAACGTGGTGGTCATGACCGTCATGCGGCGGTCCTTCTCGTTCTCGATGGTCTTGGTGGCCATGACGCCGGGGACGCCGCAGCCCGAAGACACGAGCATAGGAATGAAGGACTTACCGGACAGGCCAAAGCGGCGGAACACGCGGTCCATGATGAAGGCGACGCGGGCCATATAGCCGCAGTCTTCCAGGAAGGACAGCATAACGAACAGCAGGAACATCTGCGGCACAAAGCCGAAAATGGCGCCCAGGCCGCCGACGATACCGTCGCAGACCAGCGAATCGACCAGGCCACCGTCCTCGGTGCCACCCGCCACAAGTGCGTCGTGGACCATAGTGGTGATACCCGGGACATAGGGGCCGTACTGTGCCGGGTCGACCGAGTCGGCATTGTCGCCCGCAGCCTCGACGGCCGCGTCGTAGGCGTCGCGGCCCTGACCGAGCACATACCAGCCGTCGGTGCCGAAGAGCTGGTCGTTGGTGAAGTCGGTCACCGTGCCGCCCAAGGTAGAAACGGCGATGTAGTACACGCAGAACATGATGACGACAAAGATCGGCAGGCCCAGAATACGGTTGGTAACCACGCGGTCGATCTTCTCGGAGGTGCTCATCTTGGCCGGGGCCTTGGTGAGGCACTCGTCGATGATGTGCGCGATCACGCCGTAGCGCTCACCGGTGATGATGGACTCGGCGTCGTCATCGCAATCCTGCTCGCACTGGGCGACCAGCTGCTCTACGCGAGCAGCCTTCTCCTTAGTGAGGTTGATGAGCTTGCAGGCGTCCGCGTCGCGCTCAAACAGCTTGACAGCGTAGTAGCGGCGCTTGTTGGCGGGAACGCTCGCCGGAAGGTTGTTCTCGATGTGGTCCAGAACGTCCTCGATGGAGGAGTCGAACTTGTGCTCCGGCACCTGGCCCTTGGAAGCGGCGGACTTCTTAACCTGCTCGAACAGCTCCTTGATACCCTTGTTCTTTAGAGCCGAGATCATCATGACCGGGCAGCCGAGCTTCTTGGAAAGCTTGTCAATGTCGATCTTGTCGCCATTCTTCTCGACCAAGTCGGCCATGTTGAGGGCAACGACCACGGGCAGGCCGGTCTCGATAACCTGAAGCGCCAGGTACAGGTTGCGCTCGAGGTTGGTGGCATCGACGACTTGGACGACAACGTCGGGCTCGCCGCTCATGAGGTAATCGCGCGAGCATTGCTCCTCGGGGCTGTAGGGGGAAAGCGAGTAGATGCCAGGGAGGTCCGTAATGGTAACGTTCTTGTCGCTTAGGAGCTTGGCTTCCTTTTTCTCAACCGTGACGCCGGGCCAGTTGCCAACGTAGCCGTTGGCGCCGGTGATCAGGTTGAAAAGCGTGGTCTTGCCGCAGTTGGGGTTACCCGCCAGCGCGACATGGATCTGAGAATCCGCCATTCAATCCTTCTTCCTTGTGTGCCTGCGCTGCTTTCTCCGCGCAGGCTGGATAATGTGCTTCAAAGATGCTGCATTAAGTTAGAAAAACCTAACTTTATCTGCAGAAATATGCGCCGCGAGTCCTTACTGGACCTCGACGACGGCGGCCTCCTCCTTGCGGATGGAAAGCTCGTAGCCGCGCACGTTGATCTCGACCGGATCACCGAGCGGTGCAACCTTCACGACCTTGAACGAAGTGCCCTTGATGAGCCCCAGGTCCATAAGGTGGCGGCGAAGCGCACCCTCGCCGTGAAGCTTGACGATGGTGGAGCTCTCGCCCACCTTAACGTCACCCAACGTCTTCATTTACTTGTCCCCCTTTCAGTGCGTACAGAAATACCGTCGACTAACCGACGGTCATGATGTGCATGGCAACCTTGGAATCGATACCAAAGCGTGCGCCCAGCACAGTGACGATGATATTGGCGCCACTCGAGCTCACCACGTGGATTTCGTTGCCCTCGACAAAGCCGAGGTCCTTGAGGTGGTGCTTCATATCCTCATTGCCCTTTACACGAGACACGCGCACGGTTTCGCCCGCTTTTACCATCGAAAGCGGCATTGCCGGCATCTGCGGTCCGCAAGACATGAGTGGCTCCTAACGTCAGTTCGTCCTCAACATCGACGCGGTAAAAGTTAACCACGCCTATGTTCGCTTTAGTAAACTAACACGTGGTTAACTTTTTGGAAAGGGTCCCCATTCAGATTTCGGAAAAGTTTCCTATACGAAACAAAGGCACCGCAAAGCCCGTCTCTTTGCAGTGCCTATTGATACCAATTTATGCAACAGAGGGGACTGCCCCTTTGTCACATTGTTGAGGTTAAAGCGAGAGGTTCCTGATCGACGTGACGCAGGAGGCCTCATCCACGCCCGAAACGCGGAACACGACGTCTTCGCCACATTCGCCGCAGAGTGCCATGAGCCCTATAACGTCGCGGCCATCCGTGTGGCGATCGCCGATACTGACTGACACGTCGCTACGATGCTTGGCAATGATGTCATAGAGCAGCGCAACCGGGCGGGCATGTAATCCCAACGGATCTTTAATCGTCTTTGTAAACTCGACCATGTCCCCTCCCGCGGCATCGCACATTCGGCCGGCAAAACCCAGCCACGTGGTAGCTATTGTACGTTACCGGCGCACCCCCGTTCCGAAAAAAACGAGGGAAGGCACACGTCCTTCCCTCGTTACAGGCAATATGTAGTCGCTCGCCTACATCAGGCGCAGGCTGACGTCCTTGAGCTGGGCGCCGGAAACGGCACTCGGAGCACCCGACATGAGGTCGGAGCCGCTGGCCGTCTTGGGGAACGCCATGACGTCGCGGATGGAGTCGGAACCGGTGAGCAGCATGCACACGCGGTCCAGGCCCAGAGCAAAACCACCCATCGGGGGTGCACCAAACTTGAGCGCCTCCATGAGGAAGCCGAACTGCGACTCGGCTCGCTCCTCGGTGAAGCCCAGGAGTTTGAGCATGGACATCTGCATCTCGGCGTTGTGGATACGCATACCGCCGCCGCCGGCCTCAAAGCCGTCCATGACAAAGTCGTAGGTGCAGGAACCGGCCGCCAGCGGGTCGGCCTCGATCTTGGCGATGTCGGTCTCGGTCGGCAGCGTGAAGGGCTGATGCTCGGCAGCATAGGCCTTGCGGTCCTCATCCCAGTGGAACAGCGGGAAGTTGACGACCCACAGGAAGTCGTGGCCCTCGCGCTTGATCTCGAGCGCATTGGCCATGTGGGAACGCATGCCGCCCAGGATCTCGTCAGAGAGCAGGCGTGGGCCGGCGGCGAACATCACAAGGTCGCCGGGCTCGACGTCCATGCGCTCGCGCAGAGCGGCCATCTCCTCGTCCGAGAAGAACTTGACGATGGGGCTGTTGATGGAGCCGTCCTCGCGGAAGGCGATCCAGGCCAGGCCCTTGGCGCCAAACGTGGAGGCCACGCCGGCGAGCTTATCGATCTTGGCACGTGCCCAGGCACCGGCGCCCTTGGCGTTAATGGCCTTGACGACAGAGCCTTCCTCGTTTGCAGCAGTCGCAAAGACCTTGAACTTGGAGTTGGCAAAGATGTCGGTTAGGTCGACCAGGTGCATGCCATAGCGGGTATCGGGCTTGTCGGAGCCATAGGTGTCCATGGCCTCCCAGTAGTCCATGCGACGCAGCGGCGTGGGAATCACGACACCCATGCGGCCGAAGGCATCGGACAAGCCCTCATCGAGTGCGCTCATGACGTCATTCTGGTCCACGAAGGACATCTCGATATCGACCTGAGTGAACTCGGGCTGACGGTCGGCGCGCAGATCCTCGTCGCGGAAGCACTTGGCAACCTGGTAGTAGCGCTCAACGCCACCGACCATAAGCAGCTGCTTCAGGAGCTGCGGGGACTGCGGCAGGGCGTAGAAGTTGCCCGGCTGAATACGGCTGGGAACGATGAAGTCACGAGCGCCCTCGGGCGTGGACTTAAACAGGGAGGGCGTCTCGACCTCCATGAACTCACGGTTGTGCAGCGCCTCGCGAATGGCAAAGGTAAAGTCGGAGCGCAGCTTGAGGTTGGCCATCATCTCGGGACGACGGAGGTCCAGATAGCGATAGCGCAGGCGGGTATCCTCGCTGGTCTCGATGCCGTCCTCAATCTGGAACGGCGGGGTGACGGACGTGTTGAGCACCTCGGCGTGGTCGGTCAGGACCTCGATCTCGCCGGTCGCGAGCTTGGTGTTGGTGGTCTCCTCGCCACGGGCGCGCACGACGCCGTGAATCTTGATGGGCCACTCGGGACGCATGGTCTCGGCAATCTTAAAGGCATCGCCGTCGGAGTGCTCGGGGTCGAAGGTGAGCTGCGTGATGCCCTCGCGGTCGCGAAGGTCGCAGAAGATAAGGCCGCCGTGGTCGCGGCGACGGCTCACCCAACCGGTGAGGGTGACCTCTTCGCCCACGTTCTCGAAGCGAAGCTCGCCGCAGGTACGGGTGTGCATGGAATGCTCGTCGATGGGACGGGTCTGGCTCATACCAGTGATCCTCCTTTATGGATCTGTGCCGCCCCGTGTCGTTCCGGGCGGCGTCGTACAGATTTGCCCAGCCTGCGTAAACCGCGCAGCCAGACATGGCGTTCTATCTTATCGCACCCGCGTCGATGTGCCGCGGAAAAGTAGTTCTCGCCCAAAGACTTGACGGAGACGAAACAATTGACGCGGCCTGGCCGTCGCCCAAGCGCGCGGCGTGCGACAATGTGCCCCAATACAACCGCACTCGGAAAGGCCCGTCATGACCGCACGCCTCATCGTTATGGATATCGACTCCACGCTCATCAACCAGGAGGTCATCGACCTGTTGGGCGAGGAGGCCGGCGTGGGCGAGCAGGTAGCGCAGATCACCGAGCGCGCCATGCGCGGCGAGCTCGACTTTAAGCAGGCGCTCGAGGAACGCGTGGGGCTGCTTGCCGGCTTGGATGAGAGCGTATTCGAGCGCACCTTTGAGCGCGTGACGTTTACCCCCGGCGCGCTGGAGCTTGTGCGCTCGGCACACAGCAAGGGCTGGAAGGTCGGCGTGGTAAGCGGCGGCTTTCACGAGGTCGCCGACAAGATCGTGGCTGCCGCGGGCATCGACTTTTGCCTCGCTAACCGCCTGGAGGTCGTGGACGGCAAGCTCACCGGTAAGCTGGCGGCAGACATCGTGACCAAGGAGTCCAAGCTCATCCAGCTGCTGGATTGGGCGGTTGAGTGCGGTGTCGACATGGCCCACACCGTCGCGATCGGCGACGGCGCCAACGACATCCCCATGATTCAGGCCGCGGGCACGGGCATCGCGTTTTGCGCCAAGCCCAAGACGCGCGAGGCCGCCCCGTTTGCCATCGACGAGCGCAACCTGATGCTCGCCATGGACATCATCCTGCGCGACTAGCCGATCCGTCTAACAATTGAATCAGTCTGTCCTATAGTTTCCGAACAATTTTGTCTTAGTGTTCGGAAACATACCCTTTGAGTGCTAGACTTTGCGCCGTCGAAGGGAACATATATGGATAAGCGAGATCTTGAGCAGTTGCTGAGCGATGTTGCCGGCGGAGCAGTCGCCCCAGCAGACGCCCTCACGCGCATCCAGACGGCGCCAACCGCCGATCTGGGTTTTGCGCAGCTCGATCTTTCGCGCGGGGTGCGCCAGGGAGCCGGCGAGGTTGTCTACGGTGCCGGTAAAACCGCCGAGCAGATTGCCGCCATTATCGAAGCGCTGCACGATGCCGGCCAGGAGCGCATCCTGGTCACGCGCCTGGACGCCGAAAAGGCAGACCGCACCTCGGAGCTCCTCGACAACGGCATCGACCTGGGATATGTCCCGGACGCACAGCTCGCCCTCGTGGGAGGCAAGCCCTCCCCTACCGGCAACGGACGCATCGTCGTCGCCTGCGCCGGCACGAGCGACCTGCCCGTCGCCGAGGAAGCCGCATTGACGGCCGAGTTCTATGGCAACGAGGTCGACCGCCTCTACGACGTGGGTGTCGCCGGCCTACACCGTCTGCTCGCGCATGCCGAGGAGCTTGCCCAGGCACAGGTGGTCATCGCCATTGCCGGCATGGAGGGCGCACTGGCGAGCGTTGTCGGCGGCCTGGTGAGCTGTCCGGTCATCGCCGTTCCCACCAGCGTGGGTTACGGCGCGAGCTTTGGTGGCGTAGCCGCGCTGCTCGCCATGCTCAACTCCTGCGCCAGCGGCGTTTCGGTCGTCAATATCGACAACGGCTTTGGCGCCGCCTACCAGGCAAGTCTTATCAATCATCTGAGCGCCGGCACATCCTGCGCCCGTTAAGGAGCATTCCATGTCCAACCATCAGCACACGCTTATCATCGACGGCACTTCGGGCATCAGCGGCGATATGACCGTCGCGGCCCTGCTCGACCTGGGCGCCAGCGAGGAGCATCTGCGCGAACAGCTCGCCACGCTGCCGGTCGACGGCTTTTCGATCGCTGTAACGCGCGTAAACAAGCATGGCATCGACGCCTGCGACTTTGACGTTCAGCTGGCAGAGGAGCTCGAGAACCACGACCACGACATGGCCTGGCTCTACGGCAACGAAGCAGCTGCCGAGCACACGCACGAGCATGAGCACCACCATCATGATCATGGCGAACACGAACACGAGCACTGCCACGAGCATGACCATGAGGGCCACGCCCATGAGCACGAGGATCATCACCACACCCACCACCATCATCACCGCTCGCTAGCCGACGTCACCGCCATCATCGATGGCTCGCAGCTATGCGATGGCGCCAAGCGTCGTGCCCTCGCCATTTTTTCCGTACTCGCTGCTGCCGAGGCCAAGGCTCACGGCAAAACGCCCGAGACCGTCATGTTCCACGAGGTAGGCGCCATCGATTCCATCGTCGACGTCTGCTCGGTCGCCATCTGCCTCGATGACCTGGGTATCGAGGATATTGTTGTCGAGTCGCTCTCCGAGGGGCACGGCACCATCCACTGTGCCCACGGCCTTATGCCCATCCCGGTGCCCGCCGTCGTCAACCTATGCCAAGCAGGCAATATCGCCCTCACGCCTGCACCGGTCGCCGGCGAGCTCGTGACGCCCACGGGCGCCGCCATCGTCGCCGCACTGCGTACGACCGAGCACCTGCCAGCCCGCTACCACATCGAAGCCGTCGGCTACGGCGCCGGCAAGCGCCCCTACGAGGGCTGCTCCGGCACGCTCCGTTGTCTGCTCGTTCACGTGGATGCATAGCCATGGATGCCCGCAAAGAAAAAAGCCGCGCTGCCATCGTCGCGGCGTTCTCCGAGCTGCTACGCGAAGAGGACTACGGCAAGATTACCGTCGGCGACATCATCGCGCGCGCTCACGTAGGCCGCGCGACATTCTACGGCCTCTTTAAGAGCAAAGACGACCTACTGTCCGAGCTCGTGAGCGACATCTGCACCCACGCCCTCGACGACGATGGCACACCGCTCGACGACCCACTCGTGCAGGTCGAGCATATCCTCAACAACCTCTGGGAACGCCGTCAGGGCGTTCGAGCCCTCGTAGCCGGCGCCGGCTCCCGCGGCTTCGCCGACTGTCTCCGCAAGACCATCATGTCACGCGCAGCCGAAACCGTCCCCGCCGACCCCGCAGGCCCCGCCGGCACCATGGACCGCAGCTTCCTACTACACCACATAGCCTCAAGCTTCGTAGCCACCATCCAATGGTGGGCCTGGCACAACTTTCAAGTAGACAAAGCCGACGTAGCCAAAGACTACTTATCGGCCATAAAACCCCTCTTCAACTAAGTAAGAACATCATCCCAAAGCATCGCCCCAACCCAGGGCGCCACGCATCCCAAAGTGTCACTCGCGCTTCACCGCCCCCAACAGCAACAAGCCCCTCCCATCCAAATCCAAATTCAGATTTATATGTTGGGCTGCTTGTTCCAACGCGGCCAAGATCCCGCAGCTGTCCGCATGGGGTAACTTCCCAGCGCATTCCGCAGGACGAAAGAACCCCCGCCGCACGAAGTGCGCAGCGGGGGTTCTTTCATGTCCGAGGACGCGCTGGGAAGTTACCCCATGCGGCCAGCGGACAACTATGTAGCCTCAGACTAGAACATGCCCAAGAAACCGTGCACAAACAGCGCGGCCAGAGCGGCACCGATAAACGGTGCGATGCCAGGAACGAGCAGGCCGTACTTCCAGTTGTTGTCAGCCTTGTTCTTAATCGGCAGCACCTGATAGGCCATGCGAGGACCAAGGTCACGAGCCTGGTTCATGGCGAAGCCGGTGATGCCGCCCATGCCCATGCCAACAGCCCAAACGATCAGACCGACGCAGATGGCGAGCATCAAAACGTTCTCGCCGGCGCGGCTAGCGGCAGCAAGGATGGCGCTGATGAACACAAAGGTGCAGATGGCCTCGCAGAAGAAGTTGCGAGCATAGTTCGTGCCCTCGGTAGTAGGGTTGGTCGAGAAGATGTTGCGCTGGGCAATAGGGTCGACGACGCCCTCGGAAGCCTTGAACTCATCGGCATACATCAACCACGCGATCACGGCACCCGCAAAGCCGCCGAGCATATCGGCAATCATGAAGGGGATGCAGCTGCTCCACGGCACCAGGCCTACGATGCACTGGGCAAGCACCATGGCGGGGTTCCTGCACACGGCGCCGCCAAAGACAAACAGGCAGACCGAGATGCCAAAAGACCAGGTGGTGATGGCAAACATGTGACCGGAGCCCTGATACTTGGTGCCCTTGAGCACGGTATCGCAGTGCACGCCCACGCCAAAGATGATCATGAGGGCCGTTGCGCCGAATTCGCAGAGGAGTTTGGTAAGCATAAAACCTTATCTTTCTTGTCGGTTATAAACGATTCGTTTAGGCCGCGTACTAGTGCTGAGCGACGACAACGCCCAGGCCATCGGGAATGACGGCCACCTTGGCATCGGCACCCTTCATCTCAAAGGCGAGCTTGAGCGCCTCATCGAGGGTGTTGACCGGCGTCATGTGCATATCCTTGATCATCTGGTGATCGCACAGGTCGGTGACCATGATCACAGGGTGATGCGCCAGGATGCGGGCAAAGATCTGGCTCGTCCACTGGTCGGGCAGGGTCTCGTCCTTAGGACGGTCGATGCAGGCACGCTCAAACTCCGCCGGATCGTTGTCGGCGATGTTGTGATAGAAGCCCTCGCCACCGTGGCCGTCGGCACAACCGGCGACGTCGATGATCACGCCGCCCTCGGGAAGCGTGGCCTCGGCAGAGCACATGCCCTTCACGGCCTGATAGATGTTCTGGTCGAGCGGGTAGCCGCCGTTGGTGGTGATGGCGATCTCGCACTCGACGGGCTCAACGCCGGCAAGGCTCTTCACGAACTCGCAGCCAGCCTCGTGTGCCTTATGGATGTCGCCTGCAAAGGAGCCGATAACCTCATGCTTGCCGTTGAGCACCACGTTGAGCACAAAGGCAAGGTGAGCCATCTCGGCAGCGGCAAACATGTCCTCGCTCACGTGGTTGTGGCACAGGTTGCCGGCACGCGAATGGGAATCGTTCACAAACTGACCGTTGTGGTTGTACATGATGGTCTTGTAGCTGGCGATGCCAGGCAGGACGGACTTGCGGCTACCAGAGAAACCGGCAAAGAAGTGCGGCTCAATAAAGCCCTCGGCAAGCAGCAGATCGCAATCGGCGGCAATCTTGTTGATGATGCACTCGCCACCAGAAGGCAGGGTGCCGATCTTTTTCATCATGCTGTCGTCAGTCGCGACGTGCATAACGATTTCCTCGTTGGCAACGATCTCCTCGCCGTACTTGTTGACGAGTTCCTCATGCGTCGACGGACGATGCATACCCGTAGCAACCAAAATGCGCACGCGAGCCTCGGGCGCAGCGGAATGGATGTGATGCAGCAGAATAGGCATCGTCACACGCGAGGGAACGGGACGCGTATGATCGGAGCTAATAATGACAATATCCTTCTTGCCAGCACAAAGCTCCTCGAGCGACGGCGAGCCATAAGGGTTGGCAAGCGACTCCTCTACCAGCTCTTCCTGCGATTTCGTGGTCTTAAACTCGTTTTGATGACCTTCCATCACACCCGCGAAGTTCTTATCCTCGAGCTCCAGATGCAACGTCTTGTGGTCAAACGGCAGTTCACATTCAAACAATGACGAGCGCCCTCTTCCTTTTCAACTGACACACTAGATAAACCGTTGGAAGGATACGCCGCTCACCGAAAAACACCACCGTCCACCGACTCATTAACACAACGTTCATATATGACCCACAACAAAACGGCCACGATCCCAAACGGGACCGCAGCCGCCTGTCAAAGACACTATAGACAGGATGATTTACGCAGCGCCGAGGCAAACATCTAGTCCGAGACGTACGCACGTAAGCCATTTTGCATAAATTCGTTAATTAATTGCATAAGATGGCGCATGGATTTCTGGCCATAACTGGGTAGTACCCTCCGGAGCGTGCTTTTTTCCGAGTATTCAGAATCGCGGAATAAGATTTTGGTGCCAAAAATCTTTCATAAGGTAGATAGTACTCATGACTAGAAAAATC